>CAVFEZ010000063.1:0-14516 GCA_963621665.1 Akkermansia muciniphila
TGTCGGGCAACTCATGCAGGGTAAAGGTACCGTCGAGTCCGGTCGTGGTACTCACCCCAGGCAGTTCCTTCACCCGCACCACGGTACCGATGAGCGGTTCGCCCGTCTTGTTATCCTTCACCAGTCCGTCGAGCGTATGCGCCGAGGCACTGGCTGCGGCGGCAAACAGCGCCGCGCTGATCAACAGTCTTTTCATCTATTGTTAACTCCTAAATACTACTTTTTCTTTGTGACCACATGTATAATCTTCCCTTCCTTATCTATCATTGACATGCGCAACTGCTTTTTGTCTACGGTAAACACGGAGAAGCCGGGAGCGGAACTGCAGAACACGGTGCCGTCAATCGGCTTCACCGGACGGGCTAGAGAGGAGGACGAATTGACCACATAGTCGATATTGTCGCCCTTCTTCTGGATGTGCTGAAAGTTGTGGATATGTCCGCAGGCATAGATTGCCACATTATTATACTTATGGAGGATGGGGAGCAGACGGGTCTGCATGTCGATGCGTTCGGAGTCTTTCTTGCCCGTCTCGGCATAGATGGGATGATGTCCCACCACGATTATCCAGTCTTCCTTGGCGTTCTTCAGCGTGGTATCGAGCCAGGAAAGTTGTGCCTGCATATCCTCCTTGCATGCATCGGGATAGACGTCGGGAGTGTTGCGATAAGAGTCTATGAGAGGCGTGGTGTCGAGGAAGACCACACGCACGGTAGTGCCTTTGTGGTCGAACACCTTGGTGTAATACTTGGCTGGCATCATCCAGCGGCGGCTCACCTTGCCGTAGTCCATAAACGCCTGGGTGTTGCCACGGTACTCGTGGTTGCCGCAAACGGGAAACCAGTCGAGCATCAAGTCGGGATGGGAGTAAATCATTTCGTAGTTAGTCATCCACAGGGGATCTTGCGTGGAAGCCACGCCATTGAAGTGGTGAATGTCACCTACGGCAAGCACACACTCGGGGTCTACCACGCCCGCCATCTCGCCCATCATTTCGGCGATGGGCTTCTGGTCGTAGTAACCGTTGCGCCCCATGTCGTTGGTCATGTACAGCGTAATACCACCCTTGAGGTTCTTCCACTCGGAAGCGGTGGCACTCTGTTGGTTTACCGTTGTTGTCACGCCTTTCTGCACCTGCGCCCCCGCATTCAAACCAGTCAGCAACAAACTTGCGGTCAATGCGAATGCGGCAAGGGACTTGCCGCAAATTCTGAAAACAATCTTTTCCATTTCCTTTTCTTCTGGATTAATACCGATTACAAATTCTGGTGCAAAAGTAGCAGGCTTGTATGACAAAGGTATTACAACCCATTGAAAAAACCATAACAGCATGAAAAAGAGAAATTTGCTCGGCTAAAATTCAAAAATCCATCAAAGAAAATTTCTTAAGATGGAATCGAAATACTACAAAGGCCTTGTACGAACGCTACAAGGCCTTTGTAGTATTTGTACTAGAACCCTTGCAAAAAAGAGATGAATATCCGGCTGATGTTACAACCACAGACATCAGTTACCAAAGACATGAGCGTACGCTTGCTGCGCAAATTTCACGGGGTCGCCTTGCGCCTCGTAAGGATAAGTATTGCGAAGAAGCGTCCATTGCTCATCCATTGCATAAAAGTCGAACTTGCTCATCGGCTGTCCGTCAAGCGTTGCCGAAAGGGCATCAAAATAGGTTTTCCATCGCGGATAATAATAGTCACGGAGCACCCCACTCCACTCTTTGTGGGCATACTCACGCAGTTTTCCGGTTTCAGCCGCACTGCGGTTGCCCCATGTCGTGATCTGCACCCGCACATTCCACTCATAGTGGTCGCGCTCGGCATCCGTAAGTCCAAGTCCTCGGGCTTCGTGCAGACGACGGCCCACCATAAAGTCGGGTACCGACGACAACAGCCGGTCTTGCTGTAGCAGCAAATCGAGAAAGCGGCTTGTGGCATGATTGAACACCTTACGGTCTTTCGCCCTGTATGCAGCCACGACTTCTCCATATACATACCGGGCCTGCTCGGCTATCGCCTGACGGGTGATGTCTACAAGGTCGTACCGGAAATTGTCATTGGCCTCCACCTCACGCGAGGCCTCCACCATAAGCCGGGCTGCACGTATGACGTCGTCAGGATTGTAGTACTCTTCCATTTCCGACCATGACGACACTTGGTACACATCAAGTGCGGGACGCGCACAAAATACCGACTCATGGCATCCTTGTTCGGTCAGTCTGGCCGGAGCACCGTATATCGACTGGGCCAACAGTCGCCAGGCCTCTTGTATCTTGGCATTGCCGGGATTTCCGTAACGCGCCTCTACATAGCTGCAGAGCCATTTTTCCCATGCGAATTTTTCGGGGCGCCAAGGCAACTCACAGACAAGTTCGTACATGACGGGATTGTTTTCTATTCCCTCCATGGTCAGTCCAACACCCTTTAGGGTCGTAGCGAACGAACTTTGACGAGCCTTGTAGTACTCGTCTACCACATGTTGAATTTTCCCGAAAAGTCCCACATTTCCTCCGAAGTTGAGGAGCATACAGTACACCCAGTCATGCCCGTTGAAACCGTCCTTGCGAAACCATGTCGATTCGGGATCGCCCCACTGCGGCCGGTTTTCCGAATAGAGGTCGAGCACAAGCATGTCTCCGTTCTTCTGACCCCGTATCATGTCAGGGAAGGGACAGTCGCCCCATGCCTGCACTACCCAGACAGCATTGGGATTGGTCTTCTTCATGGCTTTCATGATAGCCGCTCCGACAGCCGGAAGGTCTACACCGTCAGCGTTGCCGCCCTCATGAAAGGGATCCATACTGTAGAAATCTGCCTTGCCGTAGAGTTTTTGCTGCTCTTGGTAATAGATGGCTGCAATCTCGGCAAAACGCTTGTCCGTGGGTTGGAGAAATGCCGGACGCTTGTAGTCACACCATTTTCCAGGATCAGCCACATCGAGGGCCAAACGTTGCTTCGCATCATGCGGCACCATTCCCGAATATCCCGGAAGACATGCCTTGATGCCAAATTCACCCATCCGCTTCATGATCTTCTTCTGCAACTGTTCGCGCTGACGGTACCAGTTGTCGGAATTGGGTCCGCCCCACCCTTCAAGGTTGTTCATCAGCCACCATGCCTGAAATGCAGGACCTGCTATAAAATCATTGGCCTCGTCCTTGGAATACCCGAGCCTCAACAACACATTGCGCCACACCACATCAGTTCCCACTATATCAAGGCTAAGGTTGATGCCGTGCAGTGCCATCCAGTCAAGTTCCTGCTCCCAACGGTTCCAGTCCCAAAATGCCATAGAGTAAGAAAACGTGCAGTAATTGAGATAATACCTGTACTTCACATCCGCCTCATGGCGCTCCGGTGATGACACCAGCGGAAGAGAGGACGGCAATGCAGCGTGCATGGAATTCCATGCGAGATGTACCCCGACATAATACTTCAAGTACCAGTTGATGCCGGAAGCGATGCTCACGCAATTGTTGCCGCGTATACAAGGTTTGCCGTTCTTTGTGGAGATTTCGAAGAAATCACGCTCGGATTTGACTGTCTCCGTCAATATCTTTTTTGAAGCGCCTTTGTCTATACGCTCAAGCAATCCGTCTATCGGCGCCAATGCAGAGACCGGCAGCGACACAAAAGCCAATATAAGAAAAGGGAAAAATCGTTTAGGAAGCATAGGTTTGTAGAGGGTTCGTAGTAAGAAAAAAGGCGTGCCGGAAGATGCCGACACGCCTCATATCGTTGCGTTTGTATGTTCGCTGTTTTGAGCAGAATTAGTTCTTGAAGAAGTCCTTTACAGCCTCGTTCGGAACCATACGCTCATCAAAGACGTAAGCGCCAGTCTTGGGGCTCTTTACCATCTTGATAACTTTTGTATATGCGCGACCATCCGTAGAACCTTCGTGGAGGGTAGCGACCGCTTTCTTTGCCATATTCTATTATTACTTTATTTCTTTGTGAAGAGTCATCTTCTTCAAGATAGGATTATACTTCATCAACTCCATACGATCAGGAGTGTTCTTACGGTTCTTGGTAGTCACGTAACGGCTTGTGCCAGGCAGTCCACTGTTCTTCATCTCAGTGCACTCCAGTATCACTTGCACTCTATTGCCTTTTGCTTTCTTTGATGCCATTATGTTATTCTCCTATTACTTTTATGTCTTTCCAGTCACAATAGCCCTTAGCCACAGCCTGCTTGAGCGCTGCGTCAAGACCCAACTTGTTGATTGTACGCAGACCGGCTGCGCTGATTTTAAGGCTAATCCAACATTCCTCTTCTACGTAATAGAACTTCTTAGAGAACAAGTTCACGTCAAAAGAGCGCTTTGTGCGGTGCTTCGAATGGGACACGTTATTGCCTATCTGAGCTTTTTTGCCCGTAATTTGACAAATTTTCGACATTGCTACTTTTCTTTTTTTTCGTTTTTTGATACCTATTCCAAACAGCGTGCAAAATTACGATAATTTTAGAAACCTACAAAGCATTTTCTCTTCTGTATATACACATTTAATATTTTTTGTGTTTTCATCAGAAGAAAATCACTTCACCGTAAATTCCCCCTTGAGACGGATATCCTGCGAGGATGCACCTACAAGGACATCAAATACACCCGGTTCTACGACACGACGCATATCGCGGTTGATCATGGAAAGTTCGTCAAAACCGAGACAGAATGTTATCTGACGGCTCTCACCCGCTTTCAGATACACTTTCTCAAATGCACGTAAGGCCATTTGCGGCTGGGCTACACTTGCAGCACGGTCATGCAAATAGAGTTGGGCCACCTCATATCCGTCACGACTGCCACTGTTGCGGACAGTAAGAGTGACATTGACAGAATCGCACGATGCCGTCACGGGAACAACATGAAGATCCGAATAGTCAAAGGTAGTGTAGCTCAAACCATATCCGAATGGATAAAGCGGAGTTGAGGACACGTCGACATAGTCACGTGTTTTGCCCTGTCCATAGTAGACAGGTACCTGTCCTACATTACGCGGGATGCTGACAGTAAGACGACCCGAAGGATTGGCATCACCAAAAAGCAGCGATGCGATGGCCTTGCCGCCTTGCTCGCCAGGATACCAGGCCGTCAGCAGCGCATTGGCCACCTCAGACGCTTGATTCATCAATAGCGGACGACCCTCGATATAAACGATGACCAGCGGTTTGCCCGTCTTGGCAACGGCCGCGATGAGCTGCTCCTGCTTGCCGAGAAGATCGAGTGTAGCACGGTCAAAACCTTCACCACAGTCCATATCGGGTATCCCCTTGCTCTCGTCTACGGTAGCGGCACCGGTAGCGATGTATTTCGTCTTGAAATCGCGTGCACTTGAACCGCCGACAACAAGCACAACAGCATCGGCACGCTCGGCAGCACGCACAGCGGCGGGGATATCGGCATTGGCAGTATCGCGTACGGCACATCCCCGTTCGTATATCACTTCAGTGCCAGCACCGGCAAGTGCCTTGATGCCGTCAAGAACAGTGGAGATCTCCTTACGGTCTTGCGGAGCGGTATAGTCGCCAAGTTGATTGTAGGGCATGTCGGCGTTAGGACCAATGACAGCAATCCGTTTCAGCTGGCGCGACAGCGGCAATACGCCGTCATTTTTCAATAGAACAGTACCTTCCTGCGCTACAGTTTCAGCCAGTTGCTTGTGTTCTGCCGACCGACAGACTTCCTTTGCACGCTTGGGAGAGACATAAGGGTTCTCAAAAAGACCAAGCCGGAATTTCATACCGAGCACATTGGCCGTGGCTCGGTCTATGTCGGCCATCGTCACCAATCCCTCGTCGAGAGCCTCCTGCAAGTGATTGCCAAAGGCGTTGCCACCGAGATCCATATCGAGTCCGGCCTTCAACGCCTGAGCCGCAGCCTCCTTGTCATTGGCCGCTGCACCTGCGAGCGTTATACTTTCAATAGAAAGAAGATCACTGTATACAAATCCTTTGAAACCCCATTCTCCCCGCAACATATCGGTGAGCAGCCGATGATTGGACGTACACGGAACACCGTCAATACAGTTGTAAGAACTCATCACCGTACCGGCCCCGGCTTTGACAGCCTTTTCAAACGCCAGCAGATACTGTGAGCGCATCACATTCTCACCGGCATTGACACCACCGCCATTGTGTCCGCTCTCGGGAACACCATACGCGGCAAGATGTTTCAGGGTGCAGACCACATGGTTTTTGTCGGTAGCGTTGTCTCCCTGCATGCCTTTCACGACAGAAGTGCCAAGTGTGGCAGCAAGCCAAGGGTCTTCGCCAAACGTTTCTTCCATACGCGACCATCTCGGTTCGCGCGACAAATCAAGAACTGGACCGTAACCGATATTCGAGCCTTGCGATGCCGCTTCAAGTCCGATAGCCTCTCCCATACGATACATCAAGTCCGGATTCCATGTCGACGAGGCACCGAGCGACGTAGGGAATACGGTCGTACCGATAGCCATATGGCCGTGCGGACACTCTTCTGCGAAAAGGATGGGTATACCAAGCCGCGTCTTCTCTACAGCATAGCGCTGAAGGGCATTGAGGGCCTTGGCCGACAACTCCGGATTGAGACCGGTTTCCAATGTCTTTTGCGTCCACGGATCGGCACGGAGCACTGCCCAAAAGGATCCGATAGGAGCCTTCTGCATTTTCTGCTTGAAAAGATCGGATACGGTCACGCCATTGGCCCCAGTTTTGGTATACATCTCCCAACCGAGCGGACAGCACAACTGGGCTATCTTCTCCTCAGTGGTCATTCGGCCGAGCAAGTCGGCCACACGTTCTTCGACCGGACGACCGGCTTGTTTGTAGACTGGTTTTTGGGCAAACGAAGTGCCGGCCAAACAGCAGGCTATGCCCATGATGACTATACGCGTCTTGTTGATGGTCATGGTTGTTTCAGTATAGATGGTTTTCAATTTGTTTTCACATGCTGTTCTCTCGCAAGAACAATACCCGCCACCATTTCCAGAACAGGTGGCCTGACAGTACAAAAACTTGATATGACTCAAGCCTTTGCTTGGATGATGCGAAGTTACGGAAAAAAAACGAGCCACGCTCCCGATTTCTCGGGAAAAATGTGTAAGTTTGTCGCTTAAACGAAAATACACGCAATGACGAGGCAAGATAACAAAGCGATACACCGCAACAACATGTACAGACGGGAAGGCGAATACGACCATTACGAAGTAAAGGAAACGGCACCACTACTTGAATTTCTTTTGACCCACGCAGGCGGTAGCCGCTCAAAAATCAAGGCTACGCTCAAGGGCCACGGCATCAAGGTGAACGGCAAGGCCGTGACACAATTCGATTACGAACTGAAACCAGGCATGAAGGTTGCAGTAAGCCGCACAAAGAAGAACAACACTTTCCGTAGCCGCTATGTCAATATCGTATACGAAGACCGCTGGCTCGTTGTCGTGGAAAAGAACATCGGCATTCTCTCTATGGCCGCAGGACACTCTTCCCTGAACGTAAAATCCGTACTTGACGACTATTTTCATAAAGACCACCAGCGTTGCCGCGCACATGTCGTCCATCGGCTCGACCGCGACACCAGCGGACTGATGGTCTATGCCAAGGACATTGATACCGAACAGATATTCGAACACCATTGGCACGATATCGTATACGACCGCCGATACGTGGCAGTTGTAAGCGGAGAGATGGAAGACGACGAAGGCACCATAGCCAACTGGCTGAAGGACAACAACGCATACGTCACCTACTCTTCACCTGTAGATAATGGCGGAAAGTATGCCATCACTCATTTTCATGTGCTTGACCGCACCACAGACCATTCCCTCGTGGAATACCGTCTGGAAACAGGACGGAAAAACCAAATACGTGTACACTCTGCCGATATGGGACATCCTGTATGCGGAGATGTCAAGTACGGCAACGGAGACGACCCTGCACACCGTCTGTGCCTACACGCCTATCGGCTGTGCTTTACCCATCCGGTGACAGGCGCACCAATGGAATTTGAGACCCCCATCCCCATCGCATTTCGCAGACTTTTCAAATAGAGAAGAAGAAGCACAAGTCTGCAGCATCCTTCGTCATCACACACAGAAAAGATTCGCAAAAAAGAAATAACAGAACAACTTGTACTGATTCATGGACAACAATTTCGGATACTACGTTTTTTGCCTTATAGCCATCATCGTAGGACTTTTTATCATGAAAAAAATCACAGGATGTATTGTACGCATCGTGATTTTGGGAATCGTAGTAGCTGCATTGGCCGCAGCCTACTTCATATTCATCCGCTGAGAAAGACATATTATGAAAATCATCGTAGACAGCGGAAGCACCAAGACCGACTGGCGCATCGCAACTGACGACGGCTGCGTCTGCGACATCACGACACACGGCATCAATCCTGCCGTGCAAGACTGTGCGCACGTGCTCGAGGTTGTCGCCGGCCAACTGGCCGGCCAACTATTGGCACACGGACTGTTTTACAAGTCTCTCGACGGCATGCTGCACACGTCTGACTCCACATTATTATATATATACTACTACGGTGCCGGATGTATCGCCCCTTTCTCGGACACTGTAATCGAAGCATTATCTCAAACCTTCGGCGAGAATGCACACATCGAGGTAGCCACCGACCTTTTGGGAGCAGCCCGGGCACTCTGCCAACGCGAGGAAGGCATTGCCTGCATTCTGGGAACCGGATCGAACTCTTGCCTCTACAACGGTGAGCGTATTGTGATGAACACACCACCATTGGGATACATTTTGGGTGATGAGGGTAGCGGGGCTGTACTTGGCCGAAAATTTCTTAGCGCACTATTCAAAGGCGGCCTACCCGAAACACTACACGAGGAGTTCGTCCGAACTACGGGCATGGACAAAGCCGAAGTCATCGGAGAAGTGTACCGAGGCACTTCACCCAACCGTTTTTTAGCATCCGTGTCGCATTTCGTAGCCGACCACATTACTATACCCGAACTGCGCGACATGGTCGTCAGCAATTTCCGCGATTTCTTCCGCGTCAACGTTGTACGCTATGGACGACCCGATCTTCCAGTCGGAACAGTAGGTAGCATAGCCTACATATACCGCGACCTACTGACGGAAGCCGCCACGAAAGAAGGCCTCACAATGGGAAGAATAGTCTGCAAACCACTGGATGGCCTGTCAAAATACCATGCGGAATATTAAACACCCGCCCTGTTTTCCCCATTCTCATTACAGAAGTTTCTTACACAAGGAAAATTGTTTGCGATAACAGCAAGTATGTAAAGCCGACATTGCATTTTTTATAGCAAAACTTTGTACGTTTGCGGAATAAAATGTATCTTTGCATAGGACACCACCAATGCATCACCCGACAATACAACGGATGACGCAAAGGGATTTTTGCCCAACCTTAACATGAGAAATAACTAAAAACAGAATACTAACAAACATGAACGAGAAAAGAGTTTACACCTTTGGCAATGGCAAAGCCGAGGGAAACGCAAAAATGCGTGAAGAACTTGGCGGCAAGGGTGCCAACCTTGCCGAAATGAACCTTATCGGAGTACCTGTTCCTCCAGGATTCACCATTACAACAAGCTGCTGCAATGAGTATTACGAGGTAGGACAGGAAAAAATCAAAGAAATTCTGCAAGAAGAGGTAATGGCAGCCGTGGCTCACACAGAGTCATTGATGAACTCAAAGTTTGGCGACGTGAAGAATCCTCTTCTCGTCAGCGTCCGCTCCGGTGCACGCGCCTCCATGCCTGGTATGATGGATACCATCCTCAACCTCGGTCTTAACGATGAGGTAGCCGAAGGACTTGTTGCCAAGACGGGCAATCCTCACTTTGTATACGACTCATACCGTCGCTTTGTTCAGATGTATGGCGACGTAGTGCTTGAGATGAAGCCAGTCAACAAGGAAGATATTGATCCGTTCGAGGAGATTATCGAGAGCGTAAAGGCAGAACGTGGCGTAAAACTCGACAAAGACCTCTCTGTCGATGAGCTCAAGAAACTCGTCACCCTCTTTAAGACTGCCATCAAGGAACGCACAGGCAAGGACTTCCCCACCGACCCGATCGAACAGCTTTGGGGCGCCATCTGTGCCGTATTCCGCAGCTGGATGAACGAACGTGCCATCCTCTACCGCAAGATGGAAGGAATACCCGATGAGTGGGGTACCGCAGTGAGCGTTATGGCTATGGTATTCGGCAATATGGGTGACACTTCAGCTACCGGCGTTTGCTTCAGCCGCGATGCCGGCAATGGCGAAAACCTCTTTAATGGTGAGTATCTCGTCAACGCACAGGGCGAAGATGTTGTTGCCGGTATCCGTACTCCGCAGCAGATTACCAAGATTGGTTCGCAGCGCTGGGCTGAGCGTGCAGGCATCAGCGAAGAAGAGCGCGTGGCCAAATATCCCTCTATGGAGGAAGCAATGCCCGAAATCTACAAGCAGCTCGACGAACTGCAGGACAAACTGGAACACCACTACCACGACATGCAGGATATGGAGTTCACCGTACAGGAAGGTAAACTTTGGTTCCTCCAGACCCGCAACGGCAAGCGCACGGGTACAGCCATGGTAAAAATTGCCATGGACTTGCTCCACGAGGGTATGATCGACGAGAAGACCGCCATCATGCGTTGCGAGCCTCAGAAACTCGACGAACTTCTCCACCCCGTATTCGACAAGAAGGCTTTGCTCTCCGCCAAGGTTATCACACAGGGTCTCCCTGCTTCTCCCGGCGCTGCTTGCGGACAGATTGTGTTCCATGCAGACGATGCCCAGGCTTGGCATGCTGACGGTCACAAGGTTGTGATGGTTCGCATCGAGACCAGTCCAGAAGACCTGGCTGGTATGGCTTCTGCCGAAGGTATCCTCACAGCCCGTGGCGGTATGACCTCTCATGCAGCTGTTGTCGCTCGCGGTATGGGCAAGTGCTGCGTTTCAGGTGCAGGCGCCATCAACGTAGACTACAAGACAAAGACCGTAGAAATCGACGGCGTAGTATACAAGGAAGGCGACTACATCTCTCTGAATGGTTCTACCGGTCAGGTTTACGCAGGTGAAGTACCCACAAAGGCAGCTGAGCTCAGCGGTGACTTCAAGGAATTGATGGACCTCTGCGACAAGTACACCAAACTCCAGGTACGCACCAATGCCGACACTCCTCACGACGCACAAGTAGCCCGCGCTTTTGGCGCCAAGGGTATTGGACTCACACGTACAGAGCATATGTTCTTCGAAGACAAGAAGATTATCGCCATGCGCGAGATGATTCTTTCCGATACTGTAGAAGGTCGCGAAAAGGCTCTTGCCAAACTGTTGCCTTATCAGAAAGCCGACTTCAAGGGTATCCTTGAGGCTATGGACGGTTGTCCTGTCAATATCCGCCTGCTCGATCCCCCACTCCACGAATTCGTTCCCCACGATATCGCCGGTCAGGAGACCATGGCCAAGGAGATGGGCGTAGATGTAGCTACCATCCAGCGTCGTGTGGCATCATTGGCAGAAAACAATCCGATGCTCGGCCACCGCGGTTGCCGCTTGGGTATCACCTTCCCTGAGATTACAGCCATGCAGACCCGCGCTATTCTCTCAGCCGCTTGCGAGCTGAAAAAAGAAGGCAAGGATCCCAAGCCCGAGATTATGGTGCCGCTCATCGGTATCCTCTATGAGCTGAAGCAGCAGAAGGAAATCATCCAGAAAACAGCCAAGGAAGTGTTCGAGGAATATGGTGTTGAGATCGAGTTTGAGATTGGCACAATGATTGAGATTCCACGTGCTGCCCTCACAGCCGACAAGATTGCGACAGAGGCCGAGTATTTCTCATTCGGTACCAACGACCTCACACAGATGACATTCGGCTACTCTCGTGATGACATCGCCAGCTTCTTGCCCGTATATCTGGAGAAGAAGATTCTGAAAGTCGATCCATTCCAGGTTCTTGACCAAAATGGTGTAGGCCAATTGATAGAGATGGCCGTAGAGAAAGGCCGCTCAGTTCGTCCGCAATTGCGTTGCGGTATCTGCGGTGAACATGGAGGTGAACCAAGTTCAGTGAAGTTCTGCGCCAAGATTGGCATGAACTACGCTAGCTGCTCTCCCTTCCGCGTGCCCATAGCACGCCTTGCTGCGGCGCAGGCCGCGGTCGAGGAATAAGGACTGAGACTTCGAAATGAACGAGTTAGGCGGTAAGCCCCGATAAACAAAGGGTTTCCGCCTAATTTCGTATATGAGGGGTTCGCGCATTTCGACACGCTTTGGGGCACAGAATGAACGAAAGTGTTTAGAGAAAGTTTCGAGTTTTTAGCCACCCTGTTTAGAGCGTGTTTAGAGATTCTAAAAATTAGTCCTGCAATGAGGGCAATTTTTAGAATCCACCTTTACAGATAGAGTAGTTTTGTCACATCAGCGGGATTGAGAGCCCACTCATAGGTGTATGATTCGTCTGCTTCTTCAGCGTTGTCTACCAATTTCAGATTCTGTACATCTGCCTTTATCTCAACAAATTCTCCGATAGAGAGTTTTGCTTCCAGTTTATGCAGCAATGCTTCGACGGATGTTGCAGATGCTCCCTGTATCGTTTGTGCAGTAAACGGCATCTCCAGCCAGACAATCTCATGTTTCCCGACATCGAGCACGCCGAAAACCAGCCCTTTGGCAAGGTTCCCCTCACTGATACGGACCATATGCTGCACACATGACGGATCGTAAGCGACCCCTTCTGACTCGGAAATTGTCATCGGGTTGGCGGAATCCATCCAACCGACTACGAGGTTTGGAGACAATGCCCCCACGGAGTATGCATTGCAAGTAAAGGTAACATACTTGGCTTTTGCTGCCTCTAGTTCCGGTAGCGACAACTCTATATACTCGGCAGTGCCAACCATCTCCGGGATGTAACGAATATCACCTGAATGCTTTGCGCCCACACATGTCAGATTATAGTATGCGCACTCTGCAATCTTGTCATTCGGCAGAGCAATGCGACAACTCAGATCCATATCGAGATGCTGGGCATGCAATCCTTTTCCCCACTGGAGGAAGAGGCGCACAGCATCACCTTCTACTTGAAAGCGAGTTCCCATCAAGGCACAGGAAGCATCTTGTATGGTCATCGAACGGTCCCCTACACTGATGGGGATGTTGTACAATACCGGATCGATATAGACAGTTTTTGACGTTGTCCTCTGCGCAGCGAAACGACGGGCCATAGACGATTTGTAGATATCCATCACATTTCCAACCATCCTTTTGCACGCCTCTCCGTCATAGAGAGCAAGCAGTTTGTTGGGTTCTATGCAATGTGCAACACCTGTGATGGGACGTACAAGACGTTTTGTCTTCGTGTCGAAGTATGACTCTGCCGCATTGCCGAGGGAAAGGAGCAGACGTGCAGGCATCTTGTCGGCAACTTCATCAAATGCAGCTATGGTCTTATCACTGCCGAAGCGCAGCATCGTGGAAAACAGACAACGGGCGAAGAGTCCCGGACGCTCTTTGAGCAATGTCAAGGTTTTGTCGGCATCGTTGTCAAGGCGAGCTTTGTCAACACGTCCCTGCCATGTAGAATAATTCTGCTTGTAGAATACATCGAGTATCTCAGCCAAATGCTCCATACCCTTCCTGCGAGAGTATTCTCCCAAACGGAGAGCACGGATCATACGCACCCACATGCCACGCTTGGGATTCATATTCTCTGCAGCCTGTTTGGCAGGCATCGGCATTGCATTCAGCCACTTGGCCACACGCAGACAAGCCTTACGATCGTACTTCAGCATGAGTTTCTTTTTCATATCCGCAGCAGCATCAACACCTTTGTCCAATGGACCGAACATGTGGTAATAGAGTTTGCGCGCATGAGCAATGAGGGTCTTCGGTTCAATGACCTGCACATATCCACTTTTCTCATACCATAGATACCGAAGTACATCGGAAGGAGTATTCATCAGACAGGCTACCTCATCGGCTTTTCCCTGCTCTACCAACATTTTGATGACAAACATAGCTGTCTCTTTCATGGTGATAACCACATCTTTGGGCAGAGGATACTCTCGGAGCAATTGCTCAAGCGAATCCTTCTGTGTTCCATCGAGGGGTGTCACAGATGAAAGAAGGGAAGAGAAAACATTCTCCATATCCGTCTTCGTGAACAAACGCAATTCCTTCAGTTTGCTTCCCTGACCTTTGTACACAAAACCAGTGCTCTCGAATGGAGTGCCACAGAATGGGCAACCATTGTATCGCTCAAGGGGAAACGTACCTTCAGGGATGAAGTGTAACCATCCGAAATAAGCCGACTTGTAGCAATCTCTTCCAATTCCGAACTTTGCGCCAAAAATTGCAATGTTCAATATTAACGAAAACAATAGGATGGTTATGTCGCAAACCCCGACGGATATGCGAATCGGCGTGAATGGCATGTGCGGCCAAGTGAGAAGTGTAGGTTTGGATCCGACAAACGGAGATGTCTATATCTTTGTCGGACGTACGCGTAAAGTGATGAAACTCCTGCACTGGGAGCGTGGCG
>CAVFEZ010000064.1:0-13412 GCA_963621665.1 Akkermansia muciniphila
GCTACGCTTATAATGCCTAAGAGAGATAGGGCCGAGGCCCTATCCTGTAATATTCGCCCCTTACAGGGGCTGCGAATAGCGAATCGTGCAATGGTCAAAAGTAAGCCAAAAAGTATAGAACCACCCTATACTGTCTGATTGCATTGATGCGGGATTTCCGTCATCAATAATTTTCCACGTTGGACAGGTGCCACGTTGTCAGGTACGATGCGCGGGTGATGTCGGCCAGTTTGTCGTAGTTGATGCGGTCGGCCTCGTCGGTCGGATGGTTGTAGTTGGGTTCGGCATCGGTGTGGTACCATACGATAGGTATGTTTTTCTTGGCAAACGAACCTTGGTCGCTGCCGCCTACAGGATTGTCCCATGCACGGTAACTCGGGTCGAGGTCAAGGCCGTACTTGGTGATGTCTGCCTTCAGCCAGTCTCCGAATGCAGGGTGGGTGGCGGTGTAGAAGTAGACCATATAGGCAGGATTCTCGGGTTTGTTGTTGCCGCCCACCATGTCGAAGTTGAGGTAGCCCTTCACCTTGTCGATGTGCGGAAAAGCCTGTACGAAATAGCGTGAACCGAGGAGTCCCATTTCCTCGCCGTCCCAGAAAGCGAAGATCACGGTGCGCTCGGGCTGTGCGCCGCTCTCCACAAAGGCCTTCATGATCTGCAGCACGGCGCTCACGCCCGAAGCATTGTCGTCGGCCCCGTTGTAGATCTTGTCGCCCACAAGGTCGTTGTCTACTCCCTCATGGTCGAGGTGCGCTCCGACCACGACATACTCGTCGGTCTTGCGGCCGGGAATGACGCCCAGTACGTTGGCCATATCTACCCGTCGGTGTTCGCCCGTGGTGATCTTGGCGACCGAGTCGGTCTCGACATACCACCCTCTCTTCTTGAATCGGCTCCAGTTGTAGGCCGAAAAATGCTGCAGATAACTGTCGCCCAGCGGTTTGATGCCACATTGGCGCATTTGCGAAATGATGTACTGAGCGGCTATCTTGCTACCATTCGCGCCTGCGCGACGGCCTTCAAGAGCATCGTCGGCCAGAAAATAGACGTGTGCTTTGGCAGCGTCGACGGTGATGGACTGGAGTCCGTGTTCTACCATTGCCGTCACCTTTTTTGACGCTTTGGTTTGTGCAGAAAGTCCTGTCGGCACCAATACGGCCAGTGCCGCGATGCCCATTGTTTTAAGGAATTTGTTCATCAGATTGTTGAAGTGAAAAATGTAGGTTTGTTGACAAGTGACGATGAAAAGGCAAGTGACTTTTTATCGTCACCAAGGTTGTTTTTCTCGGGAGGCTTCCGTGATGTCCGCCAGTGCGGAAAAGCGCCTCCGCCACAAAAGTACGAAAAAAAGCGGACACACGGCGACCCCCATGACAAATAATTAGGGCAAGCAACGGGTAAGTCAAAAAAAATGATTAAGTTTGCGGATAAAAACCACTGTATGAGAATTTGGAAAATACTGGGCCAGATCCTCGGATATATTGCCAGACCCGTACGCCTGAACGCAAGGTTTTTCGTGTTCATGTATCTTCTCGGTTGTCTCTGTGCATGGGTCACCCTGCCCCACACGCGGCATCCCAAATTGTACGATAACCTCTACCCCGAGTTGCTGCTCGATGTCTATGTCGTATGCGTTGTGCTCGCGCTTCTGCCCCGCAGGATACGCCGGTGGGTGCGTGCCGCCCTGTATGTGGTGCTCTACGCCACCGCTGTGGTCGACGTGTACTGCTTCACCAAGTTTGACTCCACGCTCACGCCCACCATGCTGCTGCTGGTAGGCGAGACCGACTCGCGCGAGGCGGGAGAGTTTCTGCGTACCTGCATCTCGGCCGATGTGCTTTTCAGCGGGGTAGGGTGGGTGCTGCTGCTTGCCGCCGTGCATGTGTTCGCCACCATCCGCTTGCCCTTCCCCCATATCCTTTCGGCTGATGTCTGTGTGCGGTGGCGCGACATGAAGAACCGTGTACGTTCCGCCGTGGTCAAGGCCGAACCCGTGTTCGGCCTCCTGCTTGGCGTGCTTGTCGTATGGTCGGCCTTTGCGAGCGCGCAGAACAAGGCCGCCGTGTGTCGGTTGATGTCCGGGCGCACCATCGGAGAGGTGGAGCACACGCTCACCGAGAAAAACCGTGCCAACCTCTACCGGCCCATCTACCGCCTCGTGTTCAGCGTCTACGCCAACTCGCTCACCGCCGCGCAAGTGCAAAAACTTGTCGCCGCCGCCGACCATGTGAGTGTGGACAGCTGCTCGTACACCAGTCCGCATATCGTGCTCATCATCGGCGAGAGTTACAACCGCCACCACTCGCAGATGTACGGTTATCCCATGCCGACCACACCCCGCCAGCGCCGTCTGGAGAAGACGGGCCGTTTGGTGAAGTACACCGATGTGGTGTCGCCCTGGAACCTGACCAGTTATGTCTTCAAAAACCTCTTCTCCATGCACGTCGTGGGACAGAAGGGCGAGTGGTGCGACTATCCGCTCTTTCCCGAACTGTTCCGCAAGGCCGGCTACCACGTCACCTTCCTCACCAACCAGTTTTTGCCGAAGGCCAAGGAAGCCGTCTACGACTTCAGCGGAGGCTTCTTCCTGAACAACCCGAAGTTGAGCGCGGCCCAGTTTGACACCCGCAACGACCAGTTGCACCGCTACGACGAGGACCTGCTCGCCGACTACGACCGTCTGCGCAGCCAGAATACCGAATACAACCTCACCATCTTCCACCTTATCGGACAGCACGTAGGCTACTCCGAACGCTATCCGGCTGACCGCCGAAAATTTCAGGGTGACGACTACCGTGAACTCAAGCCCAACCTCAACAGCCGAGAGCGCCGCATACTCTCCGACTACGACAACGCCATCCTCTACAACGACTCCATCGTGACGGCAATTGTGCAGCGGTTTGAGAACGAGGATGCCATCGTCATCTATGTGCCCGACCACGGCGAGGAATGCTACGAGGGCGACATGCACTTCTTCTGCCGCATGCACTCCACGGCCGTCGACGCACGTCTGGCCCATGCCGAGTTTGACATCCCGTTCTGGATATGGTGCTCGCCGAAGTACACGGCCCGCCATCCCGAGATCTTCAAGCAGGTCGTCGACGCCCGCCACCGCCGCTATATGACCGATGCCCTTCCGCACCTGTTGCTCTATCTGGCCGGCATCCACGCCCGCGACTACCACGCCGAGTACAATATCCTCTCGCCCGACTACGACGAGATGCGTCCGCGGCTGCTCAAGGGTGAGGCCGACTACGACAAACTGCAGCAGTCTGAGGACGGCGACTGACGAACCTCTATAGACAGAATCCGAATTCTACACGCATGAACACATCCACACCCATACTCACGCGCACCGAGTGTGCCGCCCTGCGCGGACTGGCCATCATCGGCATCTTCCTGCACAACTACTGTCACTGGCTCGGCGCTGCCGTGAAGGAGAACGAGTACACGTTCACCCTCGCCAAGAGCCAGGGCATGCTCCACGCCGTGCTGTTGCCCGACATCAATCTTCCCATACACCTGCTGTCGTTCTTCGGACACTACGGCGTGCCCGTCTTTCTCTTTCTCAGTGCCTATGGCCTGACGCTGAAGTACGAACAGCCCGTCGCCATCGGCCGACAACCGTCCGTCGCTGACGCGCCGGGCGTGTGGCCCTTCATCCGCAAGCACTTCGCCAAACTCTTCAGCATGATGATTGCCGGCTATGTCATCTTCACCCTTGTCGATGCGATGCTGCCCGGCCGTCATGTCTACCACACCGTCGATGTGATAGGCCAGTTGCTCATGCTCAACAATCTGCTGCCCGATCCCGACCGCGTCATCTGGCCCGGTCCGTACTGGTTTTTCGGTCTTATGCTGCAACTCTACGCCGTCTACCGCCTTGCGCTCTACCGCCGCAGTTGGAAGGTAGTCGTGGCCCTCATCGTACTGTGCTGGGCGGCTCAGGCCTTCTGTGCCCCCGAGGGTGGTATGCTCAACCGCGTGCGCTACAACTTCATGGGCGGTATGCTGCCCTTCGGTGCCGGCATACTGTTTGCCCGCTACGGCCGTCCGCTCAGCCAGCAGCAGTGGGCACTGACCGCCTTTGTGTCGGCCGTGGTGGTCTTTGCCTGCAGTTTCCACTTCCAGGCTTGGCTCTGGGCACCGCTGTTCGTCTGCACCGGAGCCGTCGGACTGGTCAAGGCCCTTCCCCGCACATTGAACGGGTGGCTCGCATGGGTGGGCGGTATCTCCGCCGCCCTCTTCGTCATCCACCCCGTGACACGCCGCGTGTTCTTCACTTACTACCATGGTTGGGACAACGCCTATACCGGACTGGCCCTCTACGTCACCACCTCGATAGCCCTCGCCTGGTTTTACCATGAGATGCGGGCACGCTGGCATAGATACGACACAAGTGCAAAACAAAAGCAATGACCCTACTGCCAGCTATAGACCTCAAGGATCTCAGCCGCTACCGCGGTGAGATGATGGGCGTGGCGACCCTGTTCGTCGTGCTCTTCCACGTGTGGCTCAGTCCTTCTGACCCGTTCTTCGGACTGCGGCGGTGCGGCAATATCGGCGTCGACATCTTCCTGCTCATCAGCGGTATCGGCCTGTGGCATGCCTGGCAGAAAAATCCGTCGGTGTGGCACTTCCTCCGGCGGCGGTACCGCCGCATCTACCCCACATGGCTCCTTGTGGCCACGGCCTACTATCTGCCCGACTATATTGCCCGCGGCGGAGGATGGAGCGAACTGCCTGCGCTGGTCGGACAGATCACCATAGGGTGGGGGTTCTGGGCGCACGACGAACTCACCTTTTGGTATATGCCCGCCATCATCCTGCTCTACGCCCTCGCCCCATTTTATCTTCGGCTGACAGAGCGGCACGCGGAATGGCGGTGGTTGCCCGTGCTGCTCGTATGCTGGTGCGCCGCGGTGCAATGGGTCAGTTCCATCCATGAGGCCGTAGGCCACATCGAGATATTCTGGAGCCGCGCGCCCATCTTCTTCATCGGCATCAATATGGGGGCGGCCGTGCGCGACGGCAAACCCTGCGGCGCTTCCGCCACCCTGCTGGCCTTGGTCACCGTACTGACGGTGGGCGGCATGTGTGTATGGCTTGAGCAATTCCGGCACGGCCACTTCCCGCTCTTTGTGGAGCGCATGATGTATATCCCGCTGACCGTCGCCTTCCTGCTGCTCTTGGGCGTAGTGCTGCGCCATACGCCGCCGCAGGTGAGAAAGGCACTCGCCTTTGTCGGCGCACTGAGCCTGGAGGTATATCTCATACACCTCAACTTTGTGCTTCTGCCGCTCGCCACGCTCCACTGGGGCTATTGGGAGAACGTATTGGGTACGTTGGCCGTCACCCTACCGGCAGCATGGGTACTCCGCTACATCATCGCCTTTGCCGGATCACTACGAAAAAATAAAGACAAATGAAGAATATCATCCGACTGCTCCGTCCGCAACAATGGATCAAGAACCTGTTTATTCTTGTTCCCCTGTTCTTCGGCGGTGCCCTCTTCGACCTCCACGCCCTGCTGCAGGGCCTGGTGGCCGTGCTGGCCTTCAGCCTGGCCGCCTCGTCGGTGTACTGCTACAACGACATTGTCGATGCCGATGCCGACCGCCAGCATCCTGTCAAATGCCACCGTCCCGTCGCCTCGGGTGCCATAAGTCCCCATCAAGCCTATGGTCTGATGGCGCTCATGCTGGTGCTCGCTGCTGCAGTGACATTGCTCATCGACGGCCGCAATATGCTCTACGTACAGATGGTCATCGCTTTCTACTACGTGCTCAACATGGCCTACTGCTCGCGGCTGAAACAGTATGCCATCATCGATGTCTGCATTGTGGCCTTCGGATTTGTGCTGCGCCTGCTGGCCGGTGGACTGGCCACCGATATAGAACTGAGCAAGTGGATTGTGCTGATGACCTTCCTCATCACCCTCTTCATGTCGTTTGCCAAGCGTAGGGACGACGTGCTGCGTATGAACGAGACCGGACAGGCGCCGAGAAAGAACACCTCGCGCTACAACCTCACGTTCATCAATCAGGCCATCACCATCACCGCTTCGGTCACGCTCGTGTGCTACATCATGTACACCGTGTCGCCTGAGGTCACCGAACACTTCTCCTCGCCCTACCTCTACCTCACCTCCATCTTTGTGCTGCTGGGACTGCTGCGCTACATACAGATAGCCGTGGTAGACCAGAAGAGCGGCGACCCCACCAAGATCATTCTCCACGACCACTTCACGCAACTCATCGTTGTGTTGTGGGGACTGTCGTTCCTCTTCCTCATCTATCTGTAGGATTCACCCGTAAAAAATGCTGATGGAAAAAGAAAAGACCACCACTCCGCAACGCACACCCGTCTACGCCTTCGACCTCGACGGCACGCTGACCACGCACGATACCCTGCTGCAGTTCATCCGCTTCTGCCATCCCCGGTGGAAGTTCGTGCTCGGCATGCTGGCCTGCCTGCCCCGCATCGTGCTGATGAAGTGTCGGCTCTACTCCCCCGACAAGGCCAAGGAACAGATGTGCCGCACCTTTTTCCGGGGATGGGACCGTGAAAGGCTCGCCCGATATTCGCACGCCTTTGCCGAGGAAAGGGGAGCGTCATTGCTGCGCCCCGAAGGTATCCGTACCCTACGCCGACTTGTAGCCGAGGGCCAGCAGGTATACATTGTGAGCGCCAGCCTCGACATCTGGCTCCGCGACTTGTGCCGCTGCATCCTCCCCGAGCCGTCGCCCCATTTTACGCTCGTCTGCACCGAGGCCGCCTTCCGGCACGATGAAGCCACGGGCCGTGATGTCTGCACTGGCACGTTTGCCACGCCCAACTGCAACCGCAGCGAAAAAGTGCGTCGGCTTGCCCCCTTTCTTGCGCCCCGTGAAAACTATTTTCTGACCGCTTACGGCGACAGCCGCGGCGACTATGAACTCTACCGATACGCAGACCAATATGTACACCGACCGTTTAGATCCTAAGCAGCGCCAGCGCCTGGGCGAGATGATCCGCTTCGGCATCGTCGGCGCCGCCGCCACCCTGTTGCAGTACGCCATCTACTGGGTGCTGTGGCACTTCATCGACCGCAATGTGGCCATGACCATAGGCTATGTCATCAGTTTCGCCTTCAACTTCATTGCTTCGACACGCTTCACCTTCCGCACCAAGGCCAATGCCAAGCACGGTGCCGGTTTTGCCCTGTCGCACGCGGTCAACTATCTCCTGCAGATGGCCACGTTCAACCTCTTCGTATGGCTGGGCGTGGGCGAGCAGTTGGCCCCCATACCGATGTTCTGCATCTGCGTACCCGTCAACTTCATCCTTGTAAGATATTTCCTCAAAAAATGATACCCACGACACCACAAAACACTCCATCACAAGGTTCGTCAACCGACGGCCGCCGTACCGGCCGCAGATACAACCTGTTCCATCCCTTCGCCGACGTGCTCTGCGTACACCGCGGGGAGCGCGGGCTCGCTTTGGTCATGCTGCTCGTGTTCGCCACGCTCAATGCCATGGTCGTCGCCCACTATTATGACCTCTTCACACCCATCTCCAAAGACCATTGGGGACTGTTCGTCAAGAATTTCCATATGTCGGGCTTCGACCCCGTCACCTACTCGGTGCTCACCGACTGGCAGGAAGTGTACAATGTGTACCGTCATCCGCTGCTGGGCTACTTCATGTATCCCCTCTATCTGCTCAACCAAGGACTGACGGCCGTCACGGGCATCAACTGCGCCCTGCTCATCGTGGCTGTCATGCAGACGGTACTGGCCACCTACTCCTCACTCTTCCTCTACCGCACGCTGCATGAGGTCGTCGGCCTGGTGCGGCGCGATGCCACGCTGGTGACCCTCTTCTTCTTCTCCTTCGCCTATATCCTTGTGACGGCGATGGTGCCCGACCACTTCAACATCTCGCTCACCATCCTGCTGCTCTCCATCTATGTGGCCGGACGGCGCATGAAGAGCGGACGCCCCTTCAAGATATGGCAGACGGTGGTCTACTTCTTCCTCACGTCCGGAACAACGCTCAACAACGGTCTGAAGGTGTTTCTTGCCGCCTTGTTTGTCAACCGCCGCCGCTTCTTCCGGCCCAAGTTCTTCCTGCTTGCCGTCATCCTGCCCTCCGCCCTGATCTGGGGGTCGGCACGTCTGACCTACCACCAACTTGTGTTGCCCAAGGAGATACTCTCCCACAAGCGTGCCGCCGCACGCAAGGCTAAGCAGGCCCGCAAGGACCGCGAGCAGCGCGAGGCCCAGCGCCAGCGCGACTCCGTGCTCCTCGCTCAGGGCGACACGGCTGCCGTCGTCGCCGCACACCAGGCCATAGAGCGTGCCAAGCCCAAGAAGAAAGCCCCGAGGCAGAAGGGCGCACCCATCACGAAGAACAGCGAGTTTCTCATCTGGACAGACATCTCCACCTCGCGCACGGCATCTGTTGTGGAAAATCTCTTCGGCGAGTCCATACAGTTGCACCGCGACCATCTCTTGGGCGATGTCAATGTCGACCGTCCCGTCATCGTGCCCTACCAGTGGACGTGGAACTACATCGTCGAGGCCGTCCTCGTGCTGCTCTTCGCCGTCGGCGTGTGGTGCGGACGGCGTTCGGCGCTCATGTGGCTCGCCATGTCGTACTTCGGACTCGACCTGCTCTTGCACGTCGGACTGGGATTTGCCATCGACGAAATCTATATCATGACCGCCCACTGGGCTTTCGCCATACCCATAGCCGTAGCCTACGTGCTGCGCTCGCCCCACGGTCTTCTGTGCAAGGTGGGCCGCACGGCGCTCATCGTGCTCACGGCATGGCTGTGGATCTACAACATGACGCTCATCGCAGGCTACCTGTGCTGAGGCTGCCCTGATGGTAGAAAAATACATTGATGGACTTCTCCAAACGACAGACACTATGAACCACTATATAGCCACATGGTTTTACCGGGAAGACGCAGCCGAGGCCAGTTTCTATCCGCAGGCGGGCGGCAAGGGCGACTCGGCCCTGCTGCACTCTGTGTATATGCAGATACAGGTGCCGTTCTTCACAACATTCGCCCGCTACAACACTGACGCGCGCCTGCTGTTCTTCACCAATATCGACCCGGCGCAGTTGCCGCCTTACCTTCTCCGTCTCTTCGGCCGGCTGGGCGTGCAGACCGTGCGGCTCGACTACCGCCACCGTCCGCCCGAAGGATGGTACAAGGCCTGGCGCAACCAGTTCTTTCTCTACGATATTCTCGACTATATGGCCGAAAAGATGGAGGCCGACGATACTCTTCTCATCAGCGATGCCGACTGCATCTGCCGCCGCACGCTACACCCCTTGTGGGACGATATGCGCACGGAAGGCCACGGGGCGGCCTTCTACGAATTGTCCACCGACACGTCGGAGAATATCAACGGCATCACCCTCACCGACATGACCCGTCTCTACACCGACTGCTATGGCACCGCGCCCCGCCGCCCCCTGGCCTATTGCGGAGGCGAATTTGTGGCTTTCACGGGTGAGGTGGTCGGACGTGTCTGCAGCGAGTACGGACAGTTGTGGCAGCACAATCTTCGCTGCTTTGCCGAAGGGAGGTCCAAACTCAACGAGGAGGCCCACTTCCTCAGTCTGCTGGCCGAGCGGCTCGGCGTGCGCAACAATGTCGCCGGAAAATACGTGAAACGTCTGTGGACTACCCCACAATATAATAATGTGCAGCCGGGCGACGAACAGCTCACCGTCTGGCACATGCCCTACGAGAAGAAGCGCGGACTCTATCGGCTCTACCGCTGGCTGCAGCGCCATCCGCACTTCGGCGATGACAACCGCTTCTGGACGATGGCCGGCCGCTACTGCGGCATACCGCGTATCGGTCTGGGCAAGCGCATACATGACCGTATACACACCCTTTGGATGAAGATGAGGGGATAACTATGAGCAAGGAAACACTGAAAGAAAAAACCGTCAAGGGACTTTTTTGGGGCGGACTGAGCAACGGCGTGCAACAGGCCATCGGCGTGGCCTTCGGCATACTGCTCGGCCGTCTGCTTACGCCCGACGACTATGGCATGATAGCGATGATTACCATCTTTACCGCCATCGCCAATACCCTGCAAAACAGCGGATTCTCCACCGCTATCGCCAATCTGAAGACACCCCGGCACGAGGACTACAACTCCGTGTTCTGGTTCAATGTCATCGTGGGCAGCCTCTGCTACGTCGTCCTCTTCTTCTCTGCGCCGCTCATCGCCCGCTACTATCATGAACCGAGGCTTGTGCCGCTCTGCCGTTTCGCCTTCCTCTCGTTCTGGGTGTCGAGCCTTGGTATCGCGCAGTCGGCCTACCTCTTCAAGAATCTCAAGGCCAAACAGCTCGCCAAGGCCGGCATGACCGCCGTGCTTGTCTCCAGTACCGTCGGGGCTGTGATGGCCTGGCAGGGCATGTCGTACTGGTCGCTTGCCACGCAGAGCCTCGTGTATGTCGCCGTCTGCGCCTTGCTTGTATGGCACTATTCCGACTGGCGGCCGACGTGCGACATCGACTTCGGACCGGTGCGCCGCATGTTCGGTTTCAGCAGCAAGGTGCTGGCCACGAACATCATGAGTCAGGTCAACCTCAACATCCTCAACATCCTTCTCGGCCGCTATTTCTCGGCACACAGCACCGGATGCTACAACCAGGCCAACCAGTGGAACTCGAAGTGTGCCTACCTCGTGCAGAGCATGATCGCGCAGGTGGCCCAGCCCGTACTCGTCGACCTCAAGGACCAGCACGAGCGGCAACTGCTCGTGTTGCGCAAGATGATGCGCTTCACGGCCTTCATCACCTTTCCCCTGCTTTTCGGTCTCGGACTTGTCTCTCACGAGTTTATCGTCACCGCGCTTACCGCCAAGTGGGCCGCCTCGGCCGATCTGCTGCGCATTCTCTCCATCAGCGGAGCGACCATACCGCCGTGCATCCTGCTTTCCAATCTGGTGTTGAGCAAGGGACGGTCGGGCATCTATTTCTGGATCACCTTCACCCTCGGTCTGGCAGAGATAGCCACCATGCTGCTCATCTGGCCCTTGGGTATCCGCACGATGGTCATCGCCTATACCGCCATCAATGTGGTGTGGATGTTTGTATGGCACGAGACGGTGCGCCGTATGACGGGCTACAGTCATGTGATGTTTCTCCGTGACATCATGCCCTTTGCCCTTGCAGCCTTTGCCGTGATGGCCGCGACCTACTGGCTCACGCTTCCCGTCACCAATATGGCTGCTCTGCTTGCCGTGCGTGTGGCCGTGGCCCCGGTACTCTACTATGCGGTGATGAAGGTGGCGCGAGTGCATATACTCTCCGAGTGCGAACAGTTTGTCCGCACGAAATTGGGGGGAAAACCAAAATAGTTGGATGGCGGCAGACCGCTACTCCCTTACAATATATCGTCCGTGGTCGCGGATGAATGCAAGGGGTAGGAAGAAAGCACGGAGTACAGCCAGCAGACCGTGCGCTCGGTATTCTGCCCGGTGCGGATGGAAGGCGCAGTAAAGACATACGCAGAAGATGTCGAATGTGCGTCCGGTGGCCATCAGTTGTGCCATGCGCCGTGCCATGCGGTCGCGGAACGGTACAACGGAGGTCAGCAGAAAAAAGTAGCGGGCCGATACCTTGCGGTTGGACTTGCGGCGCAGCGCACGCAGCGCTTCCACATATCCGCTCCACCGCGATGCCGAAGCGCCGTCGGGACTGTAGGTCGTGGCCCCGGTGTAGCGCCGCCAGTAGGTGAGCGGTTGGTCGACATAGGCGATGCGTCCCATGGCTGCCGCCACATTGTAGGTGAGGTAGTCGAACGAGATGCGGTACTGTGCGAAGCGCCCCAGCATGATGGCCACGTCGCGGCAGAAAAGCATCTGATGTCCGTAGGCCACGGGGTAGAGCGTCGACGACAGGGCTTCGGGATAGGCAGGCATGGGCTTGCGGTAGAACAGGTGTGACTCGGTGCCGTGCTCGTCGATAATCATCGAGTTGCAGAATGCCATCGTGCAACCTTCCATGTGCTGCATGAGCACCTCCACCTTGTCTTTGCGCCATACATCATCCTGGTCGCAATAGGCGATATAGTCGCCCGACGTGCGCCCGACAGCCGTGAGAAAATTGCGCTCAAAACCAAGGTTTTTCGCGTTGCGGAACAGACGGATATCGCGGTCGGGGCGGTTGCGGCGGTACTCCTCTACGATGGCGCAAGTGCCGTCGGTAGAGCAGTCGTCCTGTATGACCAGTTCGGCGAAGGGCCATGTCTGGGCAAGCAAACTGTCGAGTTGCTCACGCAAAAACGTCTCGCCGTTGTAGGTGCACATCACAATCGAGACCCGCGGTTTTTTTGATTTCTCTATCTCTATCATTCTGTTTTTCTTTCTTGCTGCATGACATTCTCTTTTGGGAAAAATCCCGTGTCATCACCTATGCCCCGAAATCACCGTGGAGCGTACGCTTGATACGCCGTTTAGCCTTGGCCCAAAACGAATTGGTGCGTCCGTAGTAGCGCTCATAGGCGCGGCGGGCTTCGGTGTTTTCCTTGATGGGCGAAATCTTCTCCACGGGCAGCACGTCAGGGTAGAGCAGGGAGTCGTAGAGCCCGCCTCCGCCACAGTTGGTACCGCTGCCGTCGAAACCGGCATTGCGTACCAGCGAGCGGCCTACGTTGAGCGAAAGCACGTCGGCCAAAAAGAGGGTCGCGTTCCAGCGGATGGCCCACGAGTCGTTGAGGCCCGCTATCTGTCGGCGCAGCATGCGCGTGTAGCCGTATTTGCCGCCGAAATCGAACTCGCGGCACAGGCGACGCTCTTCGAGTTGGCGCAGAAGGTCGCGCCCGTCGGGATTGAACATCTTCCAGGCCCGTTGCCATGTAGCCCATCCCCAACTGCCTGTCCAGCGGATGAGGAAGGTGTCCGGGAGTGATGCGTCCTGGGTGAAGTCGCAGGCCTGGATGTGGCCCACGCGCGGCTCGTCCTTGTATGTCTCGAGGGCATCGTTCATAAACCGCAGGAAGTGCGGCGCCAGCACAAGGTCGTCCTCCACCACGATGACCCGGCCATACCGCTCTGTCAGCGTTGTCACGCCGTCGATGACATTGCGGGCGAGGCCCATGTTCTCACTGCGCTCCACGACGGTCACGTGAAGAAATCCTGTCACCTCAGCCAGTTGGCGGCGTACGGTGTCGACGGCCGCGGCATCGGCGGCCGTGCGCGGTGCGTCGGAGTAGACAAACAGTCGGCTCTCGGCGGCCAGTTCGTTGGCAGCCAGCGACCGGAGCGTTTCAGCCATGTGCCGGGGGCGGTTGTAGGCCAGGAGCAGGATGGGTGCGTATTCCATACTATTACTGTATAGGCGTGTTCTATAAATTCCACGCATTTTTAAATTTATATTTAGACAGGTTG
>CAVFEZ010000065.1:0-13017 GCA_963621665.1 Akkermansia muciniphila
TCGTTCTACATTAATATATTCATATCGAATGCAACAGAAGATTATAATTCTCGATTTCGGTTCTCAGACGACGCAACTTATAGGCCGTCGTGTTCGTGAACTTGACACTTTCTGCGAGATTATGCCTTACAACAAATTCCCAAAGGACGATCCGTCCGTCATAGGAGTTATTCTGAGTGGCAGCCCTTATTCCGTTCATGACAAAGAGGCCTTTAAGGTAGATTTGGGTCAGTTTGTCGGCCGGATTCCGGTTTTGGGTATCTGTTATGGTGCGCAGTTTATATCTTATGCCAATGGCGGAAAGGTTGAGGCTGCAGACAGTCGCGAATATGGCCGTGCCAATTTGGAGTATTTCGAACATGAAAATCCATTGTTCAAAGGGTTTGAAAAGAATTCCCAAGTATGGATGAGTCATGGAGATACCATTACAGCCATTCCTGAAGACTACGAGTGTATAGCCTCTACTGCCAATGTGAAATATGCCGCCTATGCATCAACCAAACAACCGGTTTGGGCCGTGCAGTTTCATCCCGAGGTCTTCCATTCTCTGCAAGGAACCCAATTGCTGAAGAATTTTGTCGTAGATATCTGCGGCAGCAAGCAAGATTGGAGCGCTGACTCATTTGTGGAGACAACGGTAGCCGAACTGAAACAGCAATTGGGGGATGACAAGGTAATTCTCGGACTTTCAGGTGGAGTGGATTCCAGTGTAGCTGCAGTATTGCTGAATAAGGCTATTGGCAAGAACCTTACTTGTATCTTTGTTGATCATGGAATGCTTCGAAAAAATGAGTTTCATGATGTGATGGAGGATTATAAGTGCCTCGGACTTAATGTTGTAGGAGTCGATGCAAGTGAAAAGTTCTTTGCTGATTTGGCAGGAATTACCGACCCTGAGCAGAAACGAAAGATTATTGGACGGGATTTTGTGGAGGTTTTCAATGCAGAAGCAAAGAAACAAGTGGGTGCCAAGTGGTTGGCGCAGGGTACCATATATCCCGATAGAATAGAGTCTCTTAACATTACAGGAAAAGTCATCAAGAGTCATCACAACGTTGGCGGACTGCCCAAGGAGATGAATTTGCAGTTGTGTGAGCCGTTGAAATGGCTTTTCAAGGACGAGGTGCGTAGAGTAGGGCGTTCTATGGGTATGCCTGAACATCTTATTACACGACATCCTTTCCCCGGACCTGGTCTTGCCGTAAGAATATTGGGGGACATTACTCCCGAGAAGGTGCGTATTTTGCAGGATGCTGACGACATTTATATCCGTGGACTCCGTGACTATAAGGTGAAACTCTCAGGGGAGGACGCACGGCGTGTGTTAGCCGCTGGAGTGCCTGCCGATATGCAAAATGGAGAGATTGAAGTGTCTCTGTATGATCAGATTTGGCAGGCTGGTACTGTACTGCTTTCGACAGTACGCTCTGTCGGCGTGATGGGTGATGAACGTACATACGAACATCCTGTCGCTCTTCGGGCTGTCACGTCAACCGATGCAATGACTGCCGATTGGGCTCATCTGCCATACGACTTTATGGCAAATGTATCCAATGAGATAATCAATAAGGTGCGAGGAGTCAATCGCGTTTGCTATGACATCTCCTCAAAACCGCCATCGACAATCGAATGGGAATAAATAGAAGGCTGAGGAATACATGAAAATCGCCTAAGTGATGAAAGGGGATTTGTGGACAAGGTTTGATTGTCAACAAATCCCCTTTATATCGTATTCTACGGGTGATTCTATAGTTAGTTCATGGCGTTTATCCAGGCTGTGACCATCTCCAATACATCAGGGGAAATAGTTTCTTCTATCTGCTGGTATTCGATTAAAGACCCTGTTTTGCAGTGCTGGAAGAGGTGGTTCAAATCATTGATGGCAAGAATGGTATGTTTGCTGTTTGACAATCCCTGTTTAAGTACTTTAAGGTTTGCTTCACAGTCCACCTGTGTGTCTTTTTTCCCGTTTAAGGCAAGAACTGGACAACTGATCCGCGGCAGTTGCTTTCCAACGTTGACTGTAAGGAAGTGGCGCATATAGGGTGCTTGCAATGATTCTATTGCTTTGTCCAATATTGGCTTGAGCATAATGGGGACAGTGTCCAATTTGATGTCCTTAATGTCTTTCCCGTCCTTCAATGACATAAATATGTTCTCCAAAGTGCTACAGTAACGATTTACAAGTTCTGCAGGCAACTCTAAAGAAGATAGTGCTTGTCTATTTTGTATCAAGAGGGTCTCACTTCCTGAGATGGCCATACCTGCCAGTGATACTGCAAAATCTGTTTTGTGTTCTGCGGCCAGCATCAAGGCAATGGTACCTCCCTCACTATGTCCCAAAATACCAATTCTCTCAAATCGGTCGCGCAATATTTTGATACCGGCTTCTGCGTCCTGCTTGAAATCATCCGTAGTATAGTCCATGAATTTGACAGTCGAATCTCCAAAACCTCTGTCGTCATATCGAAGAGATGCAATACCCCTGCGGGCCATAGCATCAGCGATAACGGCAAAGGGCTTGTGCCCAAATATTTCTTCATCGCGATTTTGCTGGCCGCTGCCAGTCACCATAAGTACGACAGGTGTGTTCTTTGTGTAACCTTTGGGCAAGGTCAAGGTGCCGTTAAAGGAAAATTTTCCATTGGTGAAGTGCACATACTCCTCTTGATACGGGAATGGCGCAGTAGGCGTTTGAGGACGTCTTGATTCATGTACTCCAGGTCTGAGCGTCAATGGAAATGACATCCCGTTTTGTCTGAATGTTCCACGAATGCTATCACCGAAATTTTCTCCTTCATAGGAGGCTCCTATTGCAGGAATTGCTACTCGTATTTTATTGTCTTCCAATACTGTTTTCTCCGCATTGATGCCATTGACTCCTTGTGCCGGAGAGTCAAGGGTGCAACCTTCGTCAGCAAAATTGAAAACCAATGGCAATTTGATGCCTTGTACGTCAAGTTCTCCCTTCCATGAGCCTTTTTGTGCATATGCATTTGCCATTGGCAGAAAGCACAATAACATCAGAAATTTCCTTCCCATTCTTTGCTTTTAATATGTAAACGGTACAAAGGTACGATTTTTTCATTGGATCCTCTTGAGTGACCGTAGGATGTTTTTTCTGTGTTTATAGCGGTTTCTCAACCAAAATAGTTATCTTTGCATCAATCTGACGGACGACTGAAGTTGGTCTTTCCCCTGCAGAATGGTTATAGCCGGATTCGACGTGTGGGAAGAGAAGGTAATTTTCAGTGACGTCTGTACATACTTTGAACAAACACCTAAAAAATAATCAATATATGAAACCAACTTTATTACTCCTTGCGGCCGGAATGGGAAGCCGCTATGGCGGTTTGAAACAGCTTGATGGCCTTGGTCCCAATGGGGAGACAATTATGGATTACTCCATCTATGATGCCATAAAAGCAGGATTTGGAAAAATCGTATTTGTCATACGTAAAGATTTTGAACAAGAGTTCCGCGACAAGGTTTTGTCAAAATATGAAGGTCATATTCCTGCTGAACTTTGCTTCCAGGCGCTTGATGACCTTCCTGAGGGTTTCTCCGTTCCGGAAGGAAGAGTAAAGCCATGGGGTACGAACCACGCTGTACTGATGGCGAAGGATACAATAAAAGAACCTTTTTGTGTCATCAATTGCGATGATTTCTACAACCGTGATGCCTTTATGGTAATTGGTAAGTTTTTGTCAGAACTTCCCGATGGCGCAACAAACAAGTATGCAATGGTTGGCTTCCGTGTCGGCAATACGCTTTCAGAAAATGGTACGGTTGCGCGAGGCATTTGTTCCAAGGATGAGGACGGCAATCTGACAACTGTTGTTGAGAGAACAGAAATCAAACGTGTAGACGGTCCCGTATGCTATAAGGATGAAAATGGAGAATGGATCGGTGTGGAAGACAACACACCTGTGTCAATGAATATGTGGGGATTCACTCCCGACTATTTCCAGCACAGTGAAAATTATTTCAAGGAATTCCTTTCTGATCCAAAGAATATAGAGAATCTGAAAGCCGAGTTCTTTATTCCCTTAATGGTCAATAAATTGATCAACGAAAAGACAGCTACTGTCAAGGTACTTGACACTACGAGCAAATGGTTCGGAGTAACCTACGCTGCTGACCGTCCAAGTGTTGTTGCAAAGATACAAAGCCTGATAGAGGATGGCGTTTATCCCGAGAAATTGTTCTAGGAAAGAGAAATAGTAAAATGTGAATACCCATTGGCAAGGATTTTCTATATCCTTCTCAATGGGTATTTTCATGCATTGACGTTTTATCGCTATCGAAGTCAAATAAAAAGGAGCGCATTCTGATGACAGCTGCTCCTTTTTATTTCACGGATGAAAGTATGCCACTTTCGTCTATATTGATTATTCTATTACAACAAGAGGGGTGTCTTCCATCACACTCTCACCCTGTTTAACACAGATGGCAGTCACTTTTCCGTCTTTTTCTGCTTCGAGGTTGTTGGCCATCTTCATGGCTTCAAGTACTACGACGGTATCGCCTTTCTTGACCTCATCGCCGACAACCACCTTGATTTCTGTTACAACACCGGGAAGGGGAGCACGAAGGGCGTTGGCTGTGTTTACATTGGAAGTGGATGTGGCCTCATTCTCGTCTGAAGTGGTCGCTGCCTTGACAACAACTTTCTTCTTCTCTTCCTTGGGCTCTTCCTCCATCTCTACCTTGTATTCAACACCATTTACAGTGACTGTGGCAATATTCCCTTCTATCTCACCGATGGCTACTTCATACTTTTGGCCATCTATGGTATACTTGTATTCTTTCATTCTTCTCTTTGTTTTATGGATGAACTGTCATCTGGAGCATTCGGGCGTTCCATAGTGTTTTGCGCTCCTTGATTGTAATGATTCCTGGTTCATTGTCATGGACATTGTTCCCTCTGAAATCGTGCAATGCCAAGGCTATGGCCGCATATACTGCATTGTCTTTCTTTTCCATGATTGAAATGTTCTGTTTTTTTGTTTTTACATCGGCATACAACCATGCTTCTTGGCAGGAAGTGACTGGCGCTTGGTGGCCAACTGGGCCAATCCGCGACAGATGCGGAAACGTGTATTCCGTGGCTCTATTACGTCATCTATATAGCCATACTGTGCGGCTTGGTACGGATTGGCGAACATTTCTGTATATTCGTCTTCCTTTTCGGCAAGGAAAGCTTTGGGGTCTTCTTTGGTCTTTGCCTCTTTTGCACACAAAACGGCAACTGCGCCGCTGGCACCCATTACTGCAATTTCTGAAGTAGGCCATGCAAAATTGAGATCAGCACGCAACTGCTTGCATCCCATTACGATATGACTGCCGCCGTAACTCTTGCGCAGTGTGATGGTGATCTTGGGTACGGTTGCCTCTCCGTATGCGTAGAGTAATTGTGCTCCGTGCAGTATGACGGCATTGTATTCCTGTCCTGTTCCAGGCAAAAATCCAGGTACGTCAACTAGCGACACAATGGGAATGTTGAAAGCATCGCAGAAACGAACGAAGCGGGCACCTTTGCGACTGGCATTGGCGTCAAGCACTCCTGCATAGCAGGAAGGCTGGTTGGCAACGATACCTACACTTTGGCCATTGAAGCGGGCAAAGCCTGTAATGATGTTCTTGGCAAACTTGGGCTGAACTTCGAAGAACTCTCCATTGTCAGTTATGGCTCCGATGACCTTGTACATGTCATAGGCCATGTTGGGATTGTCGGGGAGTATTTCGTTGAGGAGGTCAGCCTTCCTGTCTATTGGGTCAGTGCATTCGACGCGTGGGGCTTCTTCGGTATTGTTGGAAGGAATGTAGCTCAACAATTTTCTGATTAGGGCCATCGCTTCTTCCTCTGTCTTTGCAGTGAAGTGTGTGACACCACTTTTAGTAGCATGCACGGAGGCACCTCCCAAATGTTCTGAATCGATGTCCTCACCTGTTACAGTCTTGACGACCTTTGGGCCGGTAAGGAACATGTATGAGGTGTTTTCCATCATTAAGATGAAATCGGTCAATGCCGGCGAGTAAACTGCACCGCCAGCGCAGGGACCAAATATTCCGGATATCTGAGGTATCACGCCGCTGGCCAAAATATTGCGCTCGAAAATCTCTCCGTATCCGGCCAAAGCACAAATTCCTTCCTGTATACGCGCACCGCCCGAGTCATTCATGCAGATGACTGGGGCGCCCATTGTCATGGCCATATCCATAACTTTGCATATCTTTTGTGACATTGTCTCAGAGAGAGAACCGCCGTTTACAGTGAAGTCTTGTGCATAAAGATAGACAAGGCGGCCGTCTATTGTTGCAGAACCGGCTACCACGCCGTCGCCAAGGTATTGTTTCTTTTCCATACCAAAGTTATGGCAACGGTGCATCTTGAACATGTCGTACTCTTCGAAAGATCCTTCGTCGACGAGCATTCCTATGCGCTCACGTGCTGTGTACTTGCCGCGGTTGTGTTGCTTTTCTATAGCAGCCTCGCCGCCTCCAAGACGCGCTTTTTCGCGTTTTGCGACCAATTCTTTGATTTTCTCAACTTGTTTGCTCATAAATATATGATGGTTAATTGTATACTTGATTTTGTTGTATGCAAAAGTACGAAAAAAAGGGGAAAGAAAAAAGTCATCCCTCTTTGTTTTGTATTTCTTGTGAAAACAAAGAAGGATGACAGGGTTTACGATTGTAGCGTATTGTGGGGGATCATGTTTGACATCCCACGGCCATTATCTGAAAATCAATAGTTCTCAGCCTTGATTTCGAAGTAACTTTGCGGATGTGCGCATACGGGGCATACTTTCGGCGCTTTGGGACCAACGACGATATGTCCACAATTGCGGCAGATCCAGATGCGGTCACCGTCACGTGAGAATACCACGGCGTCATTGATGTTCTTGAGAAGATTGCGATAACGCTCCTCGTGGTGTTTTTCAATAGCACCTACCATACGGAATTTTGCGGCAATTTCGTTGAAACCTTCTTCTTCGGCTTCTTTGGCCATGCGGTCGTACATATCAGTCCACTCAAAGTTTTCACCAGCTGCAGCTGCTTCAAGGTTCTCTTCTGTACTCTTGATGGCACCGCCTTCAAGATACTTGAACCACATCTTGGCATGTTCTTTCTCGTTTTGTGCGGTCTCCTCAAAGAGAGCAGCAATCTGCTCATATCCGTCCTTCTTGGCCTTTGAGGCAAAGTAGGTGTATTTGTTGCGAGCCATGGACTCTCCTGCAAATGCCTCTTGCAGGTTCTTTTCAGTTTTTGTTCCTTTCAGTTCTTTCATAATGTCATTGTTTTGAGTGGGGTAATTGATGTTCTTATTACTGATGCAAAGGTACATAAATACCTTCAATTCTGTAAATATAATTTTTCTATTCGTATATAGACATTATCTATAGCTCTTCTTTCTTGCGCAGTGAGTTTCTTATCTGTAAGCGTTGTACGCAGCATGCAAGAATGGCGTAAATGATAACTTGGAACCAAAGACTTTGTATCTCGGGTTGTATGTCTGACAGTAGGGCTCCGGTTGTGTTCATCTTTACAAATCCTTGTATACCGAAGGTTGAAGGAAATATATAAGAGATGTAGTGCCATATTGTGGGTATGTTTGAACCAGGCCATGATATTCCGGATAGGAACAGGAATGGTACAGAGGTAAAAACTACCAGTAACATGATATGTTCGCGCTGACGGAGGAATACGGTAAATGTCATCGCAAAGAAGATGCAGGCTAACAGATAGGGGAGGGCGAAACATATGAAATCATACATATGTAGCATATGTACGAAATGGAACATTTTCGGTATGGCCAACAATATGTAGGCTGTCATAACCGAGAATATCATAAAATAGCAGAGAGCGCGTCCGGTTGTTATTCGTATTGTTCCGCCTCTTTTTTCGTATATGTGTTTTAGTCTCGCGTAACGTCCCATTTCGTAGGATGTTCCACCGGAAAGGCCAATGCCGAGCAATAGAACTTGTTGGATAATCAACACAAGAACGCCCGGCAGAATGAAGTTTCCATAACCGGCTGTATTGTTGAATATAGGCACTTCTTCGAAGTCAAGAGGTCGCGTGGTAATGGCATCCTCCCTTGACGTGTAGTTGCCTGACAGTTTGGTCTGTATTTTTGCATTCATTGATGAGGCAACAGCAGTGGCAGTCTGGTATATTGCCTTGTAGGTAAGCATGATTCCCATGTTGCAGTATACCCCGACCGTAGAACTCTCCATACGTCCGAGATTTTTCGAAAACTCTTCCGGAATGTAGATGACCCCGTAGACAACCTGACGGCCGACCAGTTGTTTTGCCTCATCGAGGCTGTTGCAGTGGTAGGTGATGTGTACATCAGGAGATGCGTCACACTTGCTGATGAATTCCATGCTTGTGGTGCTGTGTGATTTGTCAACAACGGCTACCGGCACTTCTCTTACCACCTCATTATTGTATATCCATGAATATAGTATTGGGTAAGCAAGAGGCAGCAAAATGACAAAAAGCAACATACCCTCGTCCTTGAACGTGGTTTTTATCTCATTCATCCAAACTTGGCAGGTGTCAACAAGGACATTTAATGTTTTCTTAAGGATGGTATTTATCATTCTGCGATGGACTATGGAAGATATATAAAGTGTTTTGCTGCTTTCTGTATGCGGAAGATTACCAGGAGAGGAAGGGCGGCGAATAATATGAGCGCACATACGCTTGTCCATACGTCAGCAAGTGGGTATCCTCCCAATACGCTTATTTGGTAAATCATAAAATAATGTCTCAAGGGGAACAGATTGGCCAGTACATCCAATGCCGGATCCATGGCCAGTGTAGGGAATGCAGTGCCTACCATTGAGAAACTGAGCACAGACCATAGGGAGCACATACTCATGGACATTCGCAAAGAGGGGAACAACCCAAACAGAAATATGCCGAAGCCTTGCGACGCAAGAACGGTGAGCAATCCCAAGATGAGAATGGGGAAAATTCCTCCAGGATGAGGAAAGCCGAGTCCGTAAAACACATAGAAAAGATAGCCGTAGAATACCATCAGGTATACAATTGTCAGTGGCATGGTCTTTCCCAATAGCGCTATCCATATGTTTCCATTTGCCTCTTTAAGCCATTGCTGGGCTGTACCTTCTTTCAACTCGCTGCCTAAGTTGTAAGCGGTGACGAGGAATACAAACAAAAGGATACAACCAGGTATGAGCATGGTACTGAGGTAAACATTGTAATTTGTCCATGGGTTGCTCAGTGGGTGCAGATCAATGACTATTGGCTGTAGGAAAGTGCTTATTTGCTTGTTAGTGTAGCCTTTGGCTCGCATTGTTGCTGAACCGACTGCTGCTGAACCAAGGGTGGAGATTGTTTTCAGGTCTCTGAATATCAATGCTCCTGCAGTAAGTGATGTGTAACTGTAATAGAAAGATATTTTGGGCTGGCGTGATGCAAGCAACTGATCAGTCGTGCCTTTGGGGAAATAGATAAAACCATAGATGTCACCGTGTTGCATGGCCTTACGCGCAGCTGCAACATCTGAGTAGTGCTCGGTGATTTTAGTGGTCTGAAAAGCGTCAAGCAGTCTTTCCAATTTGCGCGTTGTCGTGGTGTTGTCCATGTCGACAACGCCTACAGGCATCTCTTCGGGGATACCTTGGTCCATCATTGACGTGAAATATACCGTTACTAGAATAGGAAACACAATCGTGCAAAGAAGGTAAATCTTGTCCGTTGACAGACGGTGGATTTCCCTTCTAATGACGTGTATCAGACTATATATGCTATTCTTTGCGCTCACGTTAGTATCTCTTGCTTGGTATTCTGGTCTTTGTCGTATCCTACTTCTTAATGACTAAGGACATGCCAGGGCGTAGTCCCTCCATCTTTTCTATCGGACGGGCTTTGACTTCGAATGTCTTCAAGTCATATTGACCATTTGATTTTGTCGCTTTCCAAACGGCGTATGTTCCAAGGTCTTTGATGTAATAGACCTTCATTCGGATTTCTTTGTTGAAAGCAGGTACAAAGGCTGTAATTGTGGAACCCACCTTGATGTCATTGAGCTGGTCCTCGCGGATATTGAATGTGCCCCACATATCTTTCATGATGGAAACAGACATGATGGGGGAACCGGTTCCGACCAATTCTCCGACCTTCGGGAATATTTCACTGATTTCTCCATCCATTTGTGCGATTTGCATCGTCTCATGAATGTATGCGTTCACTTCCTGAACAGCACCGCGTGCTCTATTTACTTGTGCCGCAGTCGCTTCTTTTTCTTCGCGGCGTGCTCCATTTACAGCCATGTCGTATTGGCTTTGAGCTGCTTTTACTTGGGCTTCAAGCGCTTTGTAGTTGGCAAAGGCCTCATCGCGTTTCTGTCCTGTCATGACACCTTCGTCATAGAGGTGCTGTACTCTTGTATACGACTTTTTGGCTATTTCAAGTCCTGCCTTTGCTTGTTGGAGAAGAGCGTATGCCGCACGTATCTGTTCTTGGCGGGCACCGTTGTTTGTCATCTCATTGATGGCCGATGCAGCCCCTTCTGCCGATAATGCCTGTACTTTTTTGGCCTCTACCTCAGGTGCATCAATGATGGCAAGGGTGTCTCCTTTTCTGACGAAATCACCCTCCTTGACACGCAATTCCAAAATACGGCCGGGAACTTTGCTTGAAACGCGGTATTCTGATACTTCTACCTGACCTTGTATGTAGTCAGGCTCTTTTTTCAGTGACAAGGTAGCAATAACTGCAATGAGGACAATGACCACGCCCATCCCGACGACGGCAAGGAGGACATTCCTTTGTTGTGCTTTTTCTGTCATATATTTGTTGTTCGATGAGTTCTGTTTGTTCGGATATTTTTTTGTTACTCTCTTAAGATGCCCAAGGCTTTTCGCAGTCCTATCTGACTCATGTTCAAATCGATTTCAGCATCTATCTTTTGTGTCTGGGCAGTCAGCCAGGCGGTCTGCGCTTCCATTACCTCTGTTGTCTGAAGCACACCTTCCTTGAACCCCAAATTTGCACATCTGAGATTCTCGTTTGCGTTTTCTACATTTTTTTGTGACATTGCCAAACGTCGCTGGGCCTCTTTTATCTTAAATGTGTTCTGCTGAACTTGCAGTTGCATTTTTTCTTGGGCGTCGGTCAGTTCCATATTTGCAATGCTGGTGGCAATCTTGCTGGATTTTACCTTGTATTCTCCCTCAAACCAGTTCCATAGGGGAATACGTACGACTACACCGACATTCCAAACACCGGAGAATTTGTTCTGGTATCCGTTGTATACGTTTGGGTTGGAAAAAAGATAACCTCCCGTCAGTGCAACTTGTGGCAGATAGGCTGCGCGTATGATTTTTGTGCTTTGTTTGCTTACATCTACAAGGTTCTGCAGCATTTTCAATTCAGGTCTGTTTTCCAAAGCAATGCCCATATCCGCTGGTTGTTCTGTATATTGGCTGGCGAGGTCTGATGCATTTTCGTCTGTCAATGTGATATCTGCATCCAACGGAAGGCCGCACTGCTGGCACAAAAGCATACGTGCAAGTGATAAACCGTTTTCGGCCTGTGTTACTGCCATTTCTGCTTCGTTCACTTTGACATCCACTCTCAATCCGTCGGCTTTTGTTGCAACACCTTGATTGATCATCTTGTGAACGTCATCGTTGAATTTTCTGACTAATTCGAGAAATTGGTTTGCCAATTTCTGTTTGTGGCGCAGTGATACAACAGTCCAATATGTTTGGTCTATATTGTACAATATTGTCTGTGTAGTAGCATCTGTGCTGTTGCTGGCCAGTTCTTCTCCGATTTTGGCTATCTTGTTTGCCGCAATAATGCTTCCTCCCATGTATATAGGCTGACGCAAGGAGACGGAACCGGCAAAGATGTTGCGAGTGTCGGTTCGGAATGCGTCTACGATTTTTTGTCCTGCTTGATTCAATGCAGAACCAAACGACGTCCCTGCTTTGTTGAGTACGCTACCGATTTGTGCCGCTTGGTCTTGTGTGAAAACACCCTGTTGCACAAGATTGCCAAGAACGGAAGTGATGTCACCTCCCAATTGGTTTCCAATTGTTGTGCCGATATTTCCCAAAACACTCTTTTGGGTGCTGTTGAGTAGGGAAATTTCCCGACTTGTATATTCGTAGCCACCTAAGACGTCAATCTTTGGCAAGTATTTTGTCTTTGCAGCTTTTGCTGTATATGTGGCCATGTTTTGTCTGAGGCGTGCAACGCCGAGACTCTTATTGTTGCGTAAGGCCAAGGCCCTACAACTGTCAAGCGACAAGGTCTGTCCGTGTATTGGGACAATGATACTACCCAGCAGAACGAATGTAAGGATATATTTTCTCATTTCGTTATTTAAATGTGAAACTACGTGAGCCAATCATGTTTCCGTCTGCGAAAATGCTGACTTGGTAGGTTCCTTCTACGATGGTTTGGGCTACGTCCCAATATACTGTCAGATTTGTTTCCTGTCCGTCGTACTCTACGGCTTTCTTCATGGAACACTGAAGAGTTTTGTTTTCATACGTGAAGGAACCGCCACCGGGCAATACAGATCCTGTGGGAGAGGTAATGCGGATATAGAATGTCTTGGTTCCGTTTTGGGCGGTGACATTCTTGGCTATTGTAAAGCTTACTTGTATGGTTTTTGCTTTTTTTATGTTATCGGTCTTTTTGCCCTTTTTGTTCTTTAGGGTCATGGAAATGCCTGTCGCATCCAGTTGTGCAGCGATTGCCACTTTTTGTGAGAGCGAAGCGCGTTCGGAGTTGAGCCCCTCTATCTGTCGGGTGGCTTCCTCGTATTGTCCCTTGACTCTTGTGTTTTCGGCTGTCAGGTTCTGGTTGAGTCTGTTCAGTGAGTCTATTTCAAGCACATAACTGCGAAGAACGGCACGCACGGTTGCAAGTTCTTTTTTCAATCGGGCTATTTCGCGTGCATCAGTGCTTTTTACATTTTTCAGTTCGGTGAGAAGTTGCTCGGTCTTCTGCTGTTCAGCGGTC
>CAVFEZ010000066.1:0-12907 GCA_963621665.1 Akkermansia muciniphila
ATAGTTCAATCTCATACAATGAATTATGCGCCCCTTACAGGGGCTACGCTTATAAAGCCTAAGAGAGATAGGGCCGAGGCCCTATCCTGTAATATTCGCCCCTTACAGGGGCTGCGAATAGCGAATCGTGCAATGGTCAAAAGTAAGTCACAAATATCAAAGATCCTTTTAACGAGGAGACATTCAATGTATTACATCATTATATGATATTTTTACCGGACACCAATATTTTTTTTATCGTCATTGGATACCGACAATAATTTTAGTGTCCAATAAATATCACAGACCACGAGTCCTTGTGTAACTCGTGGTCTGTGATATTGTGCATTCATTTATCTCTTATTGTTGTTATTTTTGCAAGTGCTTTCTTATGGCAAACCAGGCGTGCATGACGAGGGTAGTGACCAGACCGTAGTGTCGTGCCATGATGCGGAAACGCTCGCCGAGCGAGGCACGGTGGTTGGCGGTGGTCATGCCGCCGTCAAGAAAGTGGGCGACGACGTGCGGTACACGGCGGAGCGCCAAATGGCGGCGCGTACCCTCGCGCATGATGCGGATACACCAGTCTACATCAGCCGAGTAGCGGTAGTGCAGGTCGTAGGGCGTGTCGCGGGCGATGTCGGTGCGGGCGTAGAAGGCCTGGTGGCACACGAGCATGCCGTGGCGGAACGACCGCCAGGTGAGGCGGTCGGGCGGAGAGAGGCGGCGGTGACGCAGAAAGTGTCCGTCGGCGTCGACGATGTCGGTATCGCCGTAGAGCACGGCCGGCAGCGGTTCGCCGTCGGCCACATAGGAGGCTACGGTCTCGAGCGTATCGGCGTCGGGCAGGGTGTCGCCTGCATTGAGGAAGACGATATAGTCGCCCGTGGCGCGGGCGATGCCCTTGTTCATGGCATCATAGAGACCGCGGTCGGGCTCTGAGACGACGGCGATTTCGTGGCCGTCGTCATCGTCACGGCATTCGCGGCAGTAGGCTTCGGCCATGGCGACGGTGTCGTCCCGCGACGCACCGTCGATGATGAGGTGTTCGAGATCGCCCCACGTCTGTGCCCGCACGCTGTCGAGGGTGCGCTGCAGCACGGTGGCGGCATTGTAGGTGCAGGTGATGACGGTGAATTTCATCTGATGTATCTTTTGAGTGCTATCGACTGGTTGTATACTTCTATATATTGCATGGCCACGCTCTGCTGTGAATAGCGGGTGGTGACCTTGTGTACGGCTTCGCGCGAAAGGGCGGCAGGGTCGGCCTCGCGGAGTACCCAGTACAGTCCGGCGGCGAGGTCGGCGGCATTGCGGCTGGCGGCCACATACCCGTTGCGCTGGTGGTCTATCATTTCGGGTATTCCTCCCGTGCGGAATCCCACGCAGGGCACGCCGCAGGCCATGGCTTCCATGATGGTGTTGGGCAGGTTGTCCTCGAGCGACGGCAGTACGAACACGTCGGCCGAATTGTAGATGTCGACAATCTTCTTCTCGTCGTCGACATAGCCCAGCGGATAGGACGGCAGGGGCAGACCGGCCTCGTCGGAGTGGCCGCCGAGGATAGCGACGGCCGTCGTCTCCTTCATCTCGGGATGGTCGGCCACAAGGCGTTCCAAGGCCTCGGCAAGGTATCGCATGCCCTTCCTTTCGTCGGTGACGCGCTGCGAGACAAAGAGGATGATGCGCTTGTCTGCGGGCAGTGCTGCCCGCAGACGGGCTTCGCCCTTGTCGTGGGGGCGGAACGTGTGGGTATCTATCGTGTTGGGGATGCTCGTGACGCGCTGTCCGGTGAAGAGCGCGCTGGCCTTGGCTTGCCGCTCAAGCCACTTGCTGCACGTCACGAAGTGGATGCCTGCCGTGCGGTAGAGTGCTTTCTTGGCGCGGAATACCTTGGCCGAGAGATCGTTGGTGTGCCCCCGGCCGGGCAGAAGCGGGCACTGGCCGCACGAAGAGGCGTAGCGCTTGCATCCGCGGGCGTAGTGGCAGATGCCCGTGGCGGGCCACAGGTCGTGCATGGTCCACACGACAGGTTTTCCGCTCTTGACGATCTTGCGTATGCTGCCGAGCGAGAGCATGCCCTGGTTGACCCAGTGCAGGTGTATCACGTCGGCCTCGCGGAATTCGCGTGTGCGGGTGATGTCGGCTCCGGCCACAGCCGCGTCTATCTCCCACAGGTGCTGGCGGGTGAAGTGCAGGTGCATGTAGGCGTACCACCGCTCCCAGAGGAAGTGCCACCGCGAGCGCAGACGCTGGCCGAGCCCTACGACGGTGATGTCGTCGGTGGTCTTGTCGCGCACGAGCATGCGGGTCTTCACGCCATTGTTGTTGAGCGCGTCCATCAGCCGGTTGGCTGCGACGGCAGCGCCGCCTGTCCGCTCGCTTGTATTGACTATGAGTACTCTCATTGTTGGTTTTGTTGTGTATCGGGGCTGCCTCTCGGAAAGGGAAAGGCAGGGCCACGGAATTTGCTGACGGCAAACTTACTCATTTTTTTCCGAATATGTGCGTCTGCACGCCTATAAATACAGAATGCAGAGAGATGGTATGTGTGGATTGTACTTTTGTCAGTGTTTACGGAGTTAAAAAAGCGTTATGAAATGTTGTGTACGAACACACAGAATTGATATATATCAAAAATACGCGGCCTGTTGACGTTTTTCTTGTCCGAATGTTTGCATTTCCGTCGGAATGGGTGTACCTTTGCATCGTCAAAAGGTTAATAGATTGTTTAGGTTAGTAGTAATAGATTTAGGTTTTTAGTTATTAGGTTTAAGGTAAATTGAACTTCTTCCGTGTCGGATACGCTTCGTGAGGTCGCTCACTGACAGCCCGGCAATGTGAAAAGTTTTTGATGATTGTTTAACAGGATACGATGAAGACCGCGAGGCTCTTCATTGATTTTCGAAAGAATTTTAAGTTAAACATAGGAACTGTGCCACCGCTCGAAGAGAGTAGTGGCACAGTTTTTTTTGTGCCGTTTGTTTTGTTCTTCTTCGCTGTGTATTCCTTCCTCTATCCAGTCTTCTTATCTTCCGATATATACATGGCTCTTTGCAAATGCTACAAAGGCCTTGTACGGTTGCTACAAGGCCTTTGTACTGACGCTACAAGGCCCTTGTAGCAATCGTACAAGGGCCTTGTAGTAATTCCTTGCCGTGCAGACTTGCGTCGTGCATGGCAAGGAGGGGAATAGTGTGTGTGGATGTCGGGATAGCGAAGGGTTTACTTCACGGCTACCTTGTAGGAGCGGTGGCCCTTGGCGAGCGTGACGATGTAGATGCCGGGCTGCACGCTGACGGTGCGGCCGGCGGCGCTGACGGTATGGCTGACGGTGCGTCCCGAGAGGTCGGCGACGCTGACTGCGCCCTCGTAGCCGTAGACGGCGATTTCGCCCTTGCCTCCGCTGACGGTAGCCGTGGCAGCGTCGGTGTCGGTGATGCCGGTGGTGCTGACGGTCACGTTCTGGCTGACACCCTTCGACACGTTGCCGCCGGGGAAGAGGCTGGCTACGGTGAGCGTGTGGGTGCCCATCTCGTGGGTGGAGTGGGTGTAGGTGCGTGCGGTGGTGCGTCCTACCAGTTTGCCGTCGAAGTATACGGCGAAGCCCTTGGGATAGTAGAAGTCGCAGGCCGGGTCGTAGGTTTCCTGGGAGTCGTCGGAGGTGATGCGACTTCCGGTGTTGACGGGTGTGACGGTGGCCGTGATGTAGAAGTTGCCGTAGGCACTGGGGTCGGTGACGAACTCGCCGTCGATGATGCCGCAGTTGCCGCGTCCGTCGATGACGGTGTTCTGGTCGCAGGCGACGGTGACGTAGCCCTTGCTGCTTTCGCAGTAGACGGCCAGCCAGTAGTCTTTGCCGGCCTTGATGGTGACGGGCTGTGTGAGTTTGAGTTCGCGCGGCTGCTCCTTGGCAAACTCCTTGACGTTGCGTTCGGAGACGAGGGTCGGTGTGCCGCCGTTCTTGTCGCCCTCATAGATGCGGAACTTGACGGTCATCTCCGACGGTCCGAGCATGGGGAAGAAGCCCATGTGGGTGATCTTGCCTCCGACGTAGGTGGCGAGGTCGGCTGCGGTGAAGCGGTTGGCGTACTCCAGGGTGGAGGCGTCGTAGTCGGTGGTCTGCAGTTGTCCGTCGTTGAGGTTGCACCACTTCAGGGTGTTCTCGGTGGTCCAGGCGAGGTTGATGTCAGAGCCGCTGATGGAGGCGGTGAGCGTCTTCACCTTGTTGGCGGGCACCATAATCTTGGCCGACACGGGGTGGGAGATGAGCTGGCTGGCGTAGGTGGCGTCTACCTGATAGGTGAGCACGGTGCCGCCGTCGGGGGCCTCGTCGGTATAGGTGGTCGAGGTGGTGGTGGCGATCTTCTCGGATCCGCGGTAGATGGTGTAGTGGTCGACCGCCTCCTGAGTGGAGGGAGCCTTCCAGGTGAGTACGACGTTGCCGTCCTTGGTGGCGGCGGTGAGCGATTCGGGCTTGGCCGGTTCGTCGCCGTGCTCGAAGTGGAAACTGATCTTGCCGTTGCTCTCGCTGATGTCTTTCAGGGCGCGGTAGGCGAAGCGTCCGTCGAGCGAGAGGGTGGAGGGCAGGGAGTTGTCGGAGAATTCGGTGTGGCCGTAGGTGCCGGGGAAGGGTGCGGCGGCACTGTTGACATCGCCGAACGACGAGGGAGAATTGTCGGGGTCGACTCCGGCGTCGGAGCAGACGGTGTAGATGCCTTGCGGATAAGTGGAGTTGATGGTGTTGTCGATGAGATTGGACGAGATGATGTTCTCGTTGACGTGGTAGACGATGAGTCCGTGTCCGGGGATGGAGGCGTCGAATGTGCCGGTCTGCTGGCGGTTTTCCATGAAGTAGTATTCGCCGGGCGTACCGGTCTCAAAGCGGTAGGCCACGGGCTGCTGGTCGGCGGCGGGCATATCGGTGATGACGGTGTCGTTGTCGAGGATGACGGGTTCGCTCCATCCGTATACCCACTTCTGCCATCCGTTGATGCCGGCGGGGCGGTCGCCGTAGTCGCCGAGCCATGCACCGGAGGCGAGAAGGTCCCACTTGCCGGTGCCGCAGAATTCGCCGCCCGACTTGGCGTAGTCGGTGTCGTAGAAGTCGGGTGCGCCGAGGGCGTGGCCGAACTCGTGGCAGATGACGCCGATGGTCGACATGCGGTTGTTGAGGGCGAGTTTCTCCGGTTCGATGGTGTAGCGGCGCAGGGTGACGCCGTTGAAGGTCTGTCCGTAGACGATGGCGCTGTGCGACCAGATGTCGTCGGTGTTGGCCGACATTTCCTGTCCGGTGCCCTGGTGGATGACGGCGAGTCCGTCGAGTATGCCGTCGCCGTCGTTGTCGTACTGCTTGAGGTCGAGCGTGTCGCAGACGAGCGAGAGGGCGTCGTATATCATGTAGGCGGCACCGTCGGCACCGTAGGTGGCCTTGGTCAGCGGCAGGGTGATCCAGTCGGTGACGGTGACATCGATGTCGAGTTTGCCGTAAGACTGCTCTTTGTAGAAGTCGCGGAAACTGCCGATGCCGCCGTAGCCTTCCTCGTTCATCATGCGGCGGAAGTCGGCCGGGGTGTAGGTGGTCTTCGTGTCACTGTAGTTGACGAGCAGCACGAGCAGTTTGCGCTTGCCGGTGGAGGGGAAGGTGCCGTCGACCATGAGGTCGGTCTGGGGTGTGGCGGCCTTGATCATGCTTTGGCATTGCAGGGAGGAGTAGCGCAGTCCGGGCTTGATGCCGGCTGCCTTGGCCTGCAGTGACGATCCCTCGTAGCGGAGGTCGGAGGCCGAGAGGTTGCCCTTGGCATCGGTGCGGGCGAAGGCCCAGTAGCCTTGCTTGTCGCGCAGAAGGGTGTAGCCGTCGGTCGTTTCGGCCCAGTGTACACGCTCGTCGCCTCGCTGCAGGATGGTGATGGTGCGTCCGTCGGGCTGTACGACGGTGATGGGCTTGGGATAGGCGGGCATGGCCGGGGCCTGTGTCCATGTGGCGGCGGCCAGAAGTGCGGCCGCGAGTATTTGCCGTATGTGTATGTTCATATATTTTGTGGTGTGTACGTGTTGTACGTTTCTGTTTCGGGGAAAGGGAGAAGGGGACGGATGCCCGCCTGCCGGCGGCAGTGCAGTCATCCGTCCCCTTCTGACTATAGGATATCTACTGTTTTTTGTCTAAGTGGGGATGGCCGTCTTACTTCTTGACAACCTTCTGTGTACCGGCTGCGGTAGACACGATGTAGAGTCCGGGCTGTGCGTCGAGGGTCAGCGTGGTGCTGTCGTCGGTGGCGGTGGCGTGGGCTACGGTCTGTCCGGCTGCGGTGTAGACGTGGATGTCGTCGCCGGCGGTGGTGCCGCTCACGGTGAGCGTGTTGCCGTCGATGCGGGCGGCGAAGGCTACGTTGCCGTCAGGTGTGACGGCGATGGAGGTGGGTGTGCCTTCCTTGGCTACGTTGATCCATGCGGTGAGGTTGAGGCCGAGTCCCGCGTAGTCGCTGCCGAGGCTGTCGACGGGGCAGTATTGTCCGTCGGGGGTATAGGTGCATCCGTCGGGTACGCTGGTGGGCTGTACGTAGAGCGAGGTGTTGCCGGTGCGGTGTACAGCGCCGCCGAATCCTACAACGGTACGCGAGAGGTTGGCGTCGGGCTCGTCGATCCACAGGTCGTTGTCAAACTCGAAGGCGAGCAAGAAGGGACCCTTGGCTACGATGGGGCTGTCGAAGGTGATGCCGCGCAGTTCGGCCTTGCTCAGTCCGGTGGTGCCGAACGCTCCGCTCATCGTGGTGGAGTATTTGCCGTAGGGATGGTCGAGGTCGGGCTGGCCGTCGGTCACGGGGTAGGCCACGATATTGAGCGGCTTCTGTGCCTGCTGGTTGTAGTAGCGGTTGCCGAGGTTGTAGTAGCAGAGGTAGAGGGTGAGTGAGGTGATCTGGTAGTCACGGCCTGCGGGCAGGTCAAACTTCTCGGCGAAGTGGGTGTAGTGGTGGTTGATACCGGTCACCCAGTCGGCGTCGTCGTCGGTGGCGTAGGCGAACATATTGTCGCGGGTCTGTATCTTGTCCTGTCCGGGGTTGTAGGCACCTACGGGCAACTGGTTGTACTCGTTGCCGAGGCTCTCTACATTGATGTCAGAGGAAGTGGTGTTCTCGCCCATCTCGTTGGTGGCGGTCAGACGCACGGTATAGGTGCCCGATGCGGGGAAGGTGAAGGTGGGGTTGGCTTCGGTCGATGTGCTCGGCTCTGCGCCCTCTGCTTCCCAGAGATAGGTGTCGGCGTCGGTCGACTGGTTGGCCATCTGCAGGGTGGTGTTGGAGAAGGCGATGAGGTTGCTGTTCATCAGGTCGTAGTAGCCGCCGTAGGAGAAGGCAGCGCGCGGTTTGAGGCGCTTGCCCGGCTGGGTGAGGGTGAAGAGGTCGATGCATACCTCGCCGGCCTGGGTCTGCTCGCCGCCCAGTGCGAAGGAGAAGCAGTAGAAGTCGGTCTCCTCGGGGGTGAAGGTGACGGTGTGCTCGGTCCACTCCTTGTTGGTATAGGAAGGCAGGGAGTAGATGGAGGTGTGGAACTCGGAGTCCTGCTCGGTGCCGACGGTGAAGTCGAAGTCGCTGGCATTGCTGCCGTCGCCGGGCATGTAGAGCCAGAACTTGGCCTGGTAGGTGACATCCTTCTCCAGGTAGAAGAAGGAGGTGTAGAGACGGTCGTCGCGGGCGATGCTGCTCTCGGGGGCGATGACGTAGTAGGTGCCGTCCTTGGCTTCAAGGTCGGAGATGTTGGCCGTCACGAAGGGCGATGTACCGGTGGCCAGCCATCCGTTGGGCACGTAGTGCTGTCCGTCGTAGTCGCCGTTCTCGTTGTCGAACGACTGTGAGTAGGGTATCTCGCATACGGTCTTGTCGTCGGGAGCGTCGGGTGTGGCCTTGGGTCCGGTGACGGTGATGTCGTCGATGACGACCGATCCGGCGTTGAAGAGTTGGGTGAGGAGGTTGAAGCCGAAACAGTAGTCGCCGTCGGCCTCGGGGGTGAACTTATAGGTGGCCTGTGTCCACTCGGTGACGCTCTCCTGGGGTGTCTCGCCCAGAGTGGCGGTCATGGCGGAGGACTCCTGTGCGGTACCTACCTTGGTGAGGATCTGTGTGGCGTAGTATTTGGATGCGCCGCCGGGGGCTTTGTACCAGAAGGAGATGGTGTACTCCTGTCCGGCCTTCATGGAGACGAGCGGTGTGCAGAAGAACTCGTTGCGGCTCATGGCCGACGAGTTGGCCAGGGTGCCGAAGACGTAGTCGCCGGAGTGGTTGTCGAGTCCGAAGTAACTGCCTTTCTGGCGGGCGAAGGGATAGTCGCCGGTGCTGACCCATCCGGTGGGCACGGTGGCGGCATCGGTGAAGTGGTCGTCGAGGTCGAAGGTCTCCTCGAGGTAGGTCTGCTGCTCGGTGGGGGTGACGGGTGTCTCGCCGCCGCCGGAGCCTGAACCGCTCTCGTCGCCGGTCACCTCAAAGTCGTCGATGGCCACGTATCCGGCCTGGTAGAGTTGGGTGGCCACGTTGATGCCGATGCAGTAGTCGCCGTCGGCCTCGGGGGTGAACTCGTAGGTCTGTTCGGTCCAGTCAGACAGTTTGGTGGCGCCGGTCTCGCCGAGGCTGACGGTGAGTCCTTCCTCGCTCTGTGCGGTGCCGGCCTTGACGGTGACGTTATTGTTGAAGGGGGCTGCGCTTCCGCCGGGCATCTTGAGATAGAACTTCACGGTGTACTTGGTGCCGCCCTTGAGGGTGAGCATCTTGCTGAATACCCATGCGCTGCGGCCCATCGATGTGGTGCTGAGGGTGCCGAGCACGTAGTTGCCGGAATTGGTGCCCGATCCGAGGTAGGATCCCTGGTAGCGCTTGATGGCTTCTGAGTTGGAGGTCGATGTCCATCCGTCGGGCAGGTCGGCCGAGACGGTAAAGGATGCATCGTCGTCGAAGTTCTCCGTGTAGGAGAATTCCTGTGCACTTGCCGTTCCTGCTGACAGGGCCAGCAAGAGGACAAAAGTCTTGAACGGTGTAAAGATTTTCATATAAATGACAAAATGGTTTGTATTCCTAAAAATATGTCTTTCTGTCAGTGACAGAAACGGATTTCAGTACAGAAGAACGGTACAAATCCTATAAATACGGCGAAAGTGTAAGCCATAAAGATACTATCTTATGCAAAAGTAAGATTTTTATGGCGTATGGGCGAAAGATGAAATGTTAAAACGAGTTAATCACCGTGTATTGCCGGTCCTATGCCCCGCTGGGGCTGCATGGGGTAGGGTAGGGGCCCTACCATCACGGGCGGTACAACAAACGTTGCCCCTGTATGGGGCGCATGATTACACCGTGTGGCCGGATTGAATGATGCGCCCCCTACAGGGGCAACGTTTTGCGGTATGTGTTTTTGAGATGGGGCCAAGGCCCTATCCTGCACGATGTCGCCCCTTACGGGGCTGGGGTCTTACTCGGTCAGGCAGTAGTCGAGTGTCTCGGTGATGGCCTTGCGGTCCATGTTCTGTCCGATGAAGACGAGTTTCTGTATGCGGTCGCCGTAGGTATCGTCCCAGTCGCGGAGGGCGTCGGGGTTGCGCTGGCGGAACTCTTCCAGTTCGGCGGCGGGCATGGAGGCGTACCACTGTCCGGCGTTGCGCATGCTGAACTGCTTGCCGGCCTGCTCGAAGACGTAGCAGGTGTCGCGCTCGCCTTCGAAGTAGCAGAGACCCTTGCAGCGGATGACGCTGGCGGGCCACTTCTTGGTGACGATGTAGTCGAACTTGTTCATGTCGAACGGGCGGCGGGCGGTGTAGACGAAGGTGCCGATGCCGTACTCGAGGGCTTCGCCTTCCTCCTCGTTTTCGAGGTCTTCTTCCTCACCTTCGACGGCGGCTATCCAGCGGGCGGAGGTGGCTACCTTGTTGAAGTCGAAGAGGCGGGTGTTGATGATCTTGTCGAGGTCGACGTCGCAGTAGTCGCAGTCGATGATCTCGGCCTTGGGCTGTATGGTGTGGAGGATGGCGCGTATGCGTGACAGCTCGTCGGGCGTGACTTCGGAAGCCTTGTTGAGGAGTATCTTGTTGCAGAACTCCACCTGCTGTATGACGAGGCTGGCCAGATCGTCGTCGTCGAGGTCGTCGCGGGTGAGGTCCTGGCCTTCGGCGAACTCGTCGCGCAGGCGCAGGGCGTCGCATACGGTGACGATGGCGTCGAGGCGTGCGCGGCCTTCGGTGGCGAGGTTGGGGTACATCTGGGGGTAGACGCTGACGGTCTGTGCGATGGGGGCCGGCTCGCAGATGCCGCTGGCCTCGATGACGATGTAGTCGAAACGGTGCTCGGCGATGAGGTCGCTGAGTTGCTGCACGAGATCCATCTTGAGGGTGCAGCAGATGCAGCCGTTCTGCAGGGGCACAAGGCTGTCGTCGCCCTGGCCCACGATGCCGCCCTGCTCGATGAGGTTGGCGTCGATGTTCACCTCGCCGATGTCATTGACGATGACGGCAAACTTGATGCCTTTCTTGTTGGAGAGGATGCGGTTGAGCAGTGTGGTCTTTCCGCTTCCGAGGTATCCGGTGAGCAGAAGGACGGGAGTTTCCTTTGTGTTCATATTGTGTATGTCGTTGTTTTGTTGATGTCCTGATGGTGATGTTTGTCAAGGGTGAACGAGCAAAAACTGTGCCACGTGGTGTATAGATATGTGGCGGGGCCTTTCCTGTTTGTCTTTTTCGGGGCGGTGACAGAAAAGGCGGGGCCTGTGTCCGTCTTTGGGAGTACAGGCCCCGCCTCGGGGTAGGGTGTGCGATGCACCGCAGATGGGTGCAGGGGAATGTATTATTTCTTCATCACCTTGACTACCTTGCCGTCGGCACGGCGTACGATGTTGAGTCCGTGCTGCAGACCGTTGAGACGTGCTCCGCTGATGCTGTATACGGTGGTCTGTCCGTCGGTCGCGGTCTCGGGTGCGGCGATGGCGGTCTCATCAGGCCAGTCGGAGTTGCTGCCGTAGACGAGGGTGTAGTAGTAGGAGCTGTAGGAAGCGCCGAAGCCGCCGAGGTCGAGCTGGAAGCGTCCGTAGAGTTTTCCGCCCTTGCTCTTGGCGCTGGTGCTGATGTAGGAAGGATAGTTCTCCCATCCGTCGAGGGCAGTGGGCGACTCGGCGTTCTCGGAAGAGTAGACCATGAAGCCCTTGGAGTTGAGCGTGCCGGTCACCTCGAAGGTATAGGTGCCGAGTTCGGGTATGTCGTAGATGGTCATGGTGTACTTGTCGTCGCTCTTGGGCGTGATGCTGACGCTGATGTCGCTGTATCCCCACTCGTCGCCGTCGTTGTGTATGGCGAGCGTGTCGGTGAAGGTGTCTGACTTGGGAGGCTCTATGCCGTAGGTGACGGTGAAGGTCTGTCCGCCGGCTTCGCCCTCGACATGGAGGTAGAGGCTGTCACCGGCTGCCTGTCCGGTCACCTTGGCGCCGGAGATGTGCTGCAGGGTGGGCGAGAGGCAGTTTTCGAAGGTGACGGTATAACTGCTTTCGTTGAAGGTGGTGATGCCGGCGGCTGTCTTGCCGGGCAACTCGCTGATGGTGAGGTCGCCCACCATCTTGTCGCCGTAGGCGGCGAACTGCACGTCCTTGAGTACGATGTCGAAGTGGTTGTCGCTGTAGTCGGTCATCTCGACGGTCTTGTTGCCGTATCCGGCCTCCTCGCCGTCGAGTGTGGTGACGAGCGTGTCGGTGTAGGTGGTGGCAGCCGGAGCGTCAGTGCCGAAGTAGTAGGTGGCAGACTTCCCGCCGAGTGTGGCGGTGAAGTTGGCTGTGAGTGCGCCCTGGTAGATGTAGCCGTCGATGGCGACGGGCAGTTGGTCGCCGTTCTTCAGGCCGAGGGTGGTGGCGTAGGCGCCGGCGTTGCTGAGTGTGGCGGTGCCGCTGAAACTGTCGAAACTTACATAGTCGCCCTCGTTGAGGTTGCCGGGAACACCGGTCACGGTGAGGTCGCCGAGCGGCTTGTTGCCCACGGCCAGTCCGTAGACGACAAATCCGTAGGTGTCGACAGCGCTTTGGCTCACGTCTACCTTGTTGTCGGTGAAGCGGGTGTAGGCACCGTCGAGCAGCAGTTTGGAGTAGTCGGAATAGGTGGTGGTGCCGGGATCTACAAATTCGGCGTCGGTCACGCGCACCGACTTGTAGGTGGCCCAACTGCGGGTCGTACCCTCACGGCTACCGAAGAAGATGGAGTCGGTCTGGCTGAGCATGCGCATCATGCGGGCGGAAGAGAACACCTGCTGGCCGTTGACGGTAAATCCGTTCTGGTAGGATACCTCGAAGGTGGTCTCGCCCTCAATGTTGCTCAGGGTAGCGTCGTAGCGGTAGGTGGCGACGCGGCTGTTGGTGGTGAGGTAGTGTATGGTGAGGGTCTTGCTGGCGGAGGTGTAGTACACGTGCAGGTTGCATCCGTTGGCTACGGAGGGGCCCCACTCCTTGATCTCGGTGCCGAGGGTCATGATGTTCTCGTTTGACTTGCCCGACTGGCAGGTCGAGAGGTCGAGCACGGCCTTGACAGACTGTGTCTTGAAATCGGCCAGAAGTTTCCATTCGAAGGACTCGCCTTCGGGTGCATAGTTGTCGGTGCCGACCACTACATCACTTGCCATTGCTGCGAGGGTCATCGTCAGCAGGGCGATAAGCGTAAAGATTTTTTTCATATTTTCGATTTGGTTTTCTTTTATCAGGTATATCGTCTGTACCGTCCTTCACAGGCGGCATCTTGATCAGGAATAGTGTAGGATTAGTATTGCAAAGGTATAAAGAATATGTGTAACGTGTGCCGCGGTCTGACATTTTTTTATGATATTTGCAAGACGGTAACACCGATTGAAAATGTACATTATAATATAGGCGGGTTCTATAAATTGCCTTTGATGGATTTTTGGATTTTAGCCGAGCAGAT
>CAVFEZ010000067.1:0-12696 GCA_963621665.1 Akkermansia muciniphila
AATAGTATTCGGGCCGAAAGACTCGAGTATTCAAGGCCGAATACTATAGTAGTTTGGCCCGAATACTGCAGTGGTTTGGCCCGAATACTACGGTATTCAAGGCCGAATACTGACGCAAAACGCTCCTATCCGTCAATTGATACGTTTTACGGTTGCAAAGGTGCGGTGATGGAAAAGCCGCGCTTATCAAGAAATTTCGTATTTTTGCAGAGGATTAGTCAAATGAAGAAAAAGCAAGAATATGGCAGACAAAGATATCTGGCAATACGAAATACCCTCTGATTGCCAACTGCACATAAAGACCTTCGGCCAACTCACAACCGACGAACTCTACGAACTTTTGCGCATCCGTTCGGAAGTGTTTGTGGTGGAACAGGACTGTGTATATCAGGACTTGGATGACAACGACCAGACGGCCATTCATATATGGTTGACCAAGGGCGGTAAAATTGTAGCCATGTGCCGCATATGTCCCGAAGGAACGAAGATGCCCAATACAAGTATCGGGCGCGTCATCACGACGGAACGTGGCAAAGGCTATGGCATGCTGATTGTGAAGGTGGCAATCAGCGTGGTCAAAGTCCGCATTCCCAATGCCGGCCATATAGAGATAGAGGCGCAACTGACCAAGCAGAAGTTTTATGAACGCCTTGGCTTTGTCGCCACGTCAGAACCGTTCATGATGGAAGGACTGATGCATCTTGAAATGAGGCTGGACTTTTAGGGGTAGAAGAAGGCAAGCAAGGCGGAGTTTCAGTCGCATAGCCCGCTATGCTCCTTCAGGAAGAAAGTAAAATCAGCTCGGCTAAAATTCAAAAATCCATCAAAGGTAATTTATAGAACCCGCCTATTATGAATTATTCTCGATTTCTTCCCAGCCAAGATTGTAGGGTAGAAGTGCTTTTATCTCTTCAAATTCTTTTAATACAGCGTCTACAACTGCAACGAATGAGGAGTTTTGTGGTGTACAGGATTTCTCAATATAGCACTTGCCTTCGTCGGAAATATATTTCCATTCACGATCTGTAACCTGTTTGAGTTTCTCGATTACAGAACTATCCAGTTTGCCTCTCCTTGAACCGATATAAAGGCGCCAGAAGGGAGAACCGTCGTTATGCTCGTATACAATGTCAAAGTAAAGGCTCTTGTCATTTTTTTTACCGATGTGCAATGTCTCATCCTTAAAGTAAAATTCCACAACGCATATGTTGCGTTCCCATACCCAACTGTTTGTAATGCGTTTATGCAACATCTGGACAGGCAACTCACGTGAGCTGTTTTTGGAAGCATTATGGTTCTTTAGAAGGACTATGTGGGGTAAAGGCTTGGTGTCACTCCATAGAAACCTGTACTTTTCCATGTACTCCAAACAACCATATTGGGGATCCGCAAAAACGTTGATACCTTCCTGTAGAGGAACGGCAGACGAATCTCTGTCATAGAGATAATCTTTAAGAATTGAGAATCCCGGTTCCGGCTTGTTGCTTAGCAAATTATACCAATGTTCTTTATCGGGTATAAGGTTCCATCGCCCCATCCATGTGCCTAAAGAATCACTTCCGCCTTCTTCCCAACTGAAATCTCCATGTTTTAGCATGTCGCGTCTCAATTCAGGCTTTTCATGAATCTCATATACCTTATGGCAGAAAAATTCTTTTGCCTTTCTGTAATTTTCCAAAGAAATGTTCCCGTCACATAGGTCCAACAAAATGGCAGTATTTCCTTTTATGAAGGAGTTGAATTTGTTGTTGTCGTAATTTGTCGTTTCCCAGAACAAATTTTCCCACTGGGAGCGCTCCTGTGTATGGTAAAGTTCTGCCTTCCGTTTGTCTGAGGCAGAATAGAATCTCTCGTCCAACGATGCCGGTGCATCTGCGATGTCCGTAATATTCTGTTTGCACATTTCTCTTATAGACTCCAAAGAAATGATGACCGCACTATCAGGATTCTTGCTGTTGGTATCGTAGAAGCAGATGTTTTTAAGATGCATACCAAGACGCTTCACATCCAATTCTGTTGCGTCCGGATATTGTGTCATATAGTAAATGCAACCTAAAATAGGAACATAGTCTATCATATTCAGATCGTCTTTCTGCTTTATGGCCAGCCATTTCTTGCGTAAATATCCATCAGCAACTGCATTGAATGATGCAAACTTTTTTGTCGCATCAAACACTTTCTCCAACCACGCTACATCTATGTCGGTATTCGTTTGCAAATAATGGCGGACTTCGTTGCTCTGCAGTAGCCCCTTTAATATTTCTTCTTTTTCGTTACGGGTAAGCTGCTGTTTTACACAGAGATGTATTGCGGCCGAGCGTTGCAGAAACAGTTTGAATCCTTGGTCTGCATTCTTGTTTTCTCCGCGTTCATTCCAAAAGAAGTTTTGCCAATCTTCCCATTTTCGGCTATCGTCAAGTTTGTTCGTACTGCGACTTATCAGCATGGCCTTGACATTTTCCTGTTCGGAAAGTTCTTCACCTCTGCTATTCATGTAGAGATAAAGTTTTTCTCCTTGTTCGCTGAGGTTGGTATCGAAATAGTTGAATTCGACATAGTTTTCTATGTAGTCAATAAATTCACGCCGGTTGTTGTAGACACCACTGTCTCTAAGAGTTTTTGTGATGACGTGATAGTTTCCAAGCATCCTCGTTGTCGTCATATCTTTATCAAAGATGTCGTAAAAACCGACAGAATTCTTGAAGTCAATCTCCGAGTCTGACGTAACGTGATTTACAAAGGCTATCATAAAGTCATGTGTCACCTCACGGACTTTGTAATCAAGTTTCTGCAGCTCGTCTATAAAATACTTCGTTCTATATTCGTGCTTCAGTACACCGTCTTTTGTCCCATCACAATATGCCGCCAACAACACAAGCATTAGCGTCGTCAGGCGTTGTTGTCCATCTATCAGGAAAAGTCTCCCAGCGTATGTGGGGTCATAGTATGCGTAAAGAAAGCCTATGTTGGTACCGAAGCGTATGCGTTGGTATTCTTCAGCAAGATGATGCCGGATATCTTCAGGTAATGTTTCACCGCCACACTTGATGTCGAGCGAAAGGTTCGCTTTCTTTTTGTAGTTATGAAGAATGCTCTTCAGCAACTTGCCGACATTTTCTTCTGTCCATACATAATCCCGTTGTATTTCGGGAATTATGATTTGCTCAACTCCGGAATTCGTCAGAAGTTGCGCCATGTTGTATCTGCCAGTTTTCATTCTCCTGTAAATTTTATGATTTCGCTTAAATCTTCTTTTATCTTCTTGTATCTACTTTCCATCCATGCGATGTGTGCAGCAATGTCATTGTTGGTCCATACGTGTATGTCTGATTCAAAAGGTTTGCCACTTGGCGTATTGAGCACTTTACTAAACACATCCATCGTATGACGCGGTACGAATTTGCCTTTGTTTTTCAAGTAGAAAAGTATATTACGCTTGGCAATATAAGGATTGTTGCTTAGGGCACTGTTGTCCCCTCTTGACAGAAGCGCCATATTGCCCAAAGAATGTAGATCTACTCCATCATCATAGAGGAAGGCGATATCGTCGGCATTTACTTTTTCGCCATTTTCAATATGCTTAATCAGATTTTCTTTAGCATCTTCCTTTATCTCTGTTGACTTCCGGATTTTTTCTATTACTGCATCTTTGGCCGCCTCACTGATCTTTACTTGTGTTTTTGGATGTTGTGGCGAAATATGTTCGAATGACCAATTCTCCCTGTCGTATGAACAGAAATCGAATCGGTAATTGGTGTCTTCGTATTCAGGGAATACGCTGAATGCCAATAGCAAATTTGTCAATGAATCATTTTTCGACTTGTACCTCAAGTCTTCATAACGCATCGTATTTTCGAAGTAAGCCTCCTTCTCTTCCTTCGAAAGGTTTTCCGGACAACTCAATCGAGGAATTTTGTCAATAATCAGTTCTGCCAATCGAACCTTAATGTCTTTTGTGGGTTTGTCAATGATCTCGTTGGGAAAATCACCTTCATTTCCTTCGCTGAAGATTGCATATCCCAACATGTTGTAAAGTATGTTTTCTCCTTCATATATCCCTCTTAATTTCAGGTAGATATGTTTTATCCTCTGCAATACCTCAAATGCTGTCTTGGCATTTTTTATTTTGTCGTTGTATAGATTGAAAAGAGCATGAGGCTCGCTTTCTGACATTTGTTCCCCTATAGCCATCTCAAGGAATCGCGTCATACCGATGTTGTCATCTTTGAAAAAATAATGGGATACATTGGCTTCTGAAAACCAAGAATAGATTTCGTCCCACATACGCCCCATTACCGCACGTTGGCTAAGAACATTTTCATACGAATAGGTCGCATGGTTAGAATCCTCCCGTCTTACAGCCAATGTAAGCAAGAGTCCCTTGATCAGATAAATATCAGTCAGAGGTACACGATTGCCGTTGAGGTTCATAAAGACCTCTTCCGATGAAGTGAACTCGTTCTCTTGGTTGAGGATAATCTTAACGTTGTTGCGTATGTATTTGATATAGTTGTCTATCTCGTCTTCATGTTCTTTCAGGTATTTTTTTATGCATCTGCCTGCGCGGACAAGATAGTAAAAATCCTGGGTCGGGATTTCAGCGTCTTTGCTGTCGCCTTCATTCTCGTTCTCTATAATTTTGATTATGTCGTCAAAAACCTTACCCTTTTTATCATTATAGCGCGAATACACAACTTTGTCTTTGGCAATATTTTCTTTTCCAAACATCGCCGCCACGTAGAATAATAAAGATAGGGTCGTAAGGCGCTGTTGCCCGTCTATAACCTCATACCTGTTATTTTGCCTATTATGTTTGACAGTGATAAATTGCAGAAAATAGTTGTCCGTTTCCTGTTGGAATGCCTCATAAGTGTCATTTAGCAATTGCGGTACAGGATGAAATTCTTCTTCGGCTGCCCATTTATAACCACGCTGATATGGCGCAATATAATATTTCGGACTACTGCAAAATGCTTTGTTGCCGCAAAAGATACTTTCTACTGAAAAGATAAATTCGTTCATAGCAACCAATGTTTTATATACGTTACAGTTTACCACCACAATATTCCATCTCCGCCAGTTCGCACCAGCCGGCATCCTCTATCTCTCTCAGAAACAGCCGGGCGCACATTTCGGCATCGTCGCCGGCACGGTGGTGCTTGCCTTCGGGGATGCCGAACTGGTCGCAGAGGTAGTCGAGCGTGTTGCAACCGAAAGTGTAGTTGTGGCGGGCGGCACGGAGGGAACAGTAGTAGTCTGCTTCGGGTTTGTCGAGACCGTAAAGTTCCAGTGACTTGCGGATGCACGAGATGTCGAAAGCGGCGTTGTGGGCCACCAGCACGGGGATCTCGTCAAGATACTCCATTATCTCCGTCCACACCTCGGGAAACTCGGGGGCCTGGGCAGTGTCCTTGGGCTGTATGCCGTGCACCTGTATGTTCCAATAGGAATATGCGTTGTTTTCGGGGCGGACGAGCCACGATTTGGTTTCCACCACCTTTCCGTCTTTCACCACGCAGATGCCGGCCTCGCAGACGGAAGCCCGCTTGCCGGTGGCGGTCTCAAAGTCTATTGCTATAAAATTCAGTCCCTTCATGTATTAGTCCTTGTAAAATGATTGGTTTGCTGGCCTATCGTAATTGTTTATGTATACAAAGATACTTAACTTCCGTGAAACAGGGCGCAGATACCATAACTTTGTATAGCGTGTGTGGTGCGAGGCCAAAGTTACGGTGTAAGGTGTGCCAAGAAGATGGTTAAGTTTTTGAAATTTTGTGAGAGAACACATCCTCGGCATACAATTTGCTTGTATCCAAATGTAAGACACTAAAAAACAAAAACGGAGGTATTGTCATATGGCATTCATCGACTATTATAAAATACTTGGCGTAGACAAGAGCATCCCGCAGAAAGATGTCAAGCGGGCCTATCTGAAACGTGCCAAGCAGTTTCATCCCGACCTTCACCCCGATGACCCGAAGGCCAAAGCCAAATTTCAGGCACTCAATGAGGCCTATGAGGTGATCGGTGATCCGGAAAAGCGCAAGAAGTACGACCAGTATGGCGCCAACTGGCGCGAGGCCGACGCTTACCGGGCAGCCGGCGGAGGCGGGTCATACCATTTCAGCGGAGGCGGATCGCCGTTTGAAGGTTTCGACTTTTCCAGTTTCGGACAAGGGGGAGGCGGTTTTTCCAGTTTCTTCCAGGAGATGTTCGGACGTGGCGGGCGTACACGCTCCTCACGCACCTCGTCGGCCCGGCAGAATACGGGCGACATGCATGCCGATGTCAACATCGACCTCTATACGGCCTTGCTCGGCGGCGATGTCATCATACAGCTTGGAAACGGGACGAAGGTGAAACTGAAAGTGAAACCCGAAACGCAGAACGGTACGAAGGTACGTCTGCGCGGAAAGGGCTACGACCGTGGCGACGGCACGATGGGCGACATCATCATCACCTACAACGTGAAGTTGCCCACCTCGCTCACCGAGCACCAAAAAGAGCTGCTCCGCCAGATGCAAAGCGAGCAGATGTAGTCCGGCCGCATCCGGACACCGTCACCGCTGTCTGTCCTGCAGGCGGAGAAGTCCGCGGGCAATACGTTTCAGTCCCTCTTCCATACGTATCCGCGGACAGGCGATATTGATACGAACGAACGCTGCCCCCTCTGACCCGTACATGTCACCGGCATTGATCCACACACGCTCATTGTCGAGAAGTTCACGCTCTATCCCGGCGGAAGACAGATGCAGACAAGAGCAGTCTACCCATACAAGATAGGTACCCTCAAGGCGGACAACGGGAAACTGCGGCAGATGTTCATCGAAGAACTTTACCAACACTTGATAGTTGCCGTAGAGATAATGGTTGAGCGCATTCAGCCATTCCTCCCCTTCGTCAGAATAGGCTGCCTCAAGGGCCACGACACCGAAAGGATTGACATCGCACACCTCATTGACATTGATGGCGCGGTCGATCAGTTTGCGCACTCCGGCATCTGCACAGACGATATTGGCGATCTGCAGTCCGGCCGTATTGAAGGCCTTGCTCGGCGAGCAGCAGACTATAGCCCCATCGTCCATCGCTCCCGGCAGCGACCCGAAGGGCGTATAGCGGTAGCCGGGACTGACAATCTCGCAATGTATCTCGTCTGACACGATGCGCACATGATGGCGGCGGCAGATGTCGGACAGGCGCATCAGTTCGTCGTGTGTCCACACGCGTCCCGCCGGATTGTGGGGATTGCAGAGCAACAGCAGACGGGCGCGGGGGTCGGAGGCCTTGCGCTCGAGATCGTCGAAGTCCATCGTATAGGTGCGGTCGTGATAGACCAGACTGTTGGAGGCTATATCGCAACCGTTGTTGCGTATCGAGGAGAAGAAGCAGTTGTACACCGGTCCCTGCACGATGACCTTGTCGCCGGGTACGGTCATGGCCTTGATGACCGCCGACAGTGCCGGTACCACCCCCGAGGTATAGATGATCCACTCTTTCTCTATGTTCCAACCGTGCCGGCGGCCGAACCATCCGGCCACCGCCTCATAGTAACTGTCGGGCACGCGCGTGTATCCAAAGATACCATGCGCAACCCGTTTTTGCAGGGCACGGACGATGACCGGTGCCGTCTCAAAATCCATATCGGCCACCCACATGGGCAGGACATCGTCCTGCGGTGCCGAGTCCCACTTGTAGGAACAGGTGCCGCAACGCTGGGTGAGGGTATCAAACTGACTGTCCATAACACAGATTCCTTTCTTCTTTAGTGACGGTGAAAAAGTCGCTTATGCACGCACTACGACCTGACAGTCGGCCGGTGCCTTGATATTGTCGTCGATGATGATTTCTCCATAGCCGTCGGCCACGATGCGGCCCGACCTCGGATTTTTCACGCTCTTGATACTGCCACGGATGTCGGCCTGCACGGTAGACTCCTCGAAGGCGCGGTCGCACTCTGCATCGAAGGTGCAGTTTTCGAGCACGAGATCCTTGGCATAGCAGAGCGGCTGCTCGCCCGAGATGTGACAGTTGACCAGCCGAAGTCCCCGGGAGTGCCATCCGAGGTACTCGCCATGAAGTTCGGAATCGTATACGGTGACATTCTCCACCTCCCAAAAAGAATCTTTGGTGTCGATTTTGGCGTGGTGTATCTCCACGTCATGACAATACTGGAATACATATTTGGCATCGCTCTCCAGACCGTCGACGTAGATGTCACTGCAATGCATGAAGGGATAGGTGCCCTCGTGCAGCACCACATTGCGCAGGGTCAATCCGCGGACGCCCCAAAAGGTTTCGTCGGCATCATTGACGGTGACATTCTCGAGCGTGAGATTGTTCATCTCGCGGAAGAATTTCGGTCCGTTGACCACACAGTCCCGCATCGTCATGTCATTGGAATACCAGATGGCCGACCGCGACCCGGGCGCAAAGTAGCAGTTCTCTATCAGCGAACCGTCAACATGCCACAACGGATATTTGCCTTCGAAGTAACAATTGCGGCACACGATGTTGCGGCACGCCTTCACGCCCGACTCGCCGAAGGTGATGCGCACATGGTCGAGTAGGGTGTCGTGTATGCCAAAGAGGGGGCGTTCGCCACCGAAGACTTGGTTTGTTATCGTTTCCATATTATTGTTTCTTGTTTGCTTTCTTTCTTCTGTCATCAGTCCAACATCCCCAGCGCAGACGGCACAGGAAGATCAGACCGCGGAAACACAGTTCCGTACACATGGCAATCCATACACCTTTCAGTCCCATAGTCGGTGCGAGCAATGCTGCGAGCGTGATGCGTACACCCCACATCGAGACAAGGTTCATCACGCTCGGCACCAACGTACTGGCCGCACCGACAAAGACGCCGTAGCACACGATAGCCGCGGCAAACATCGGTTCGGCATAGGCCTCGATACGCAGTACCTCGACACCCGCCTGGCGTATGGCCTCGACAGGGGTCATCAGCGACAAGGCAGCCGGCGCACCCACGTACATCACAATACCCATGACGGCCATGACAACCATGCCCAGTACGACGGAGATATAGGCGAAACGCCTCATCAGGTCTTGTCGTCCGGCCCCCTTGCTCTGTCCGACAAGCGTTGTCGCTGCGTCAGCGATACCGTATCCGGGCATATAGCAGAGGCTCTCGACGACGATGCCCAGCGAATGGGCGGCAATGGCCACCGTGCCCAGGGGAGCGATGATGAGCGTCATCACCACATAGGCGCTGCACATGATGACCTGCTGCAATCCCATCGGAACGGCGATATTCAGCGCCCTGCGTATGCATGCGGCCGTGGGTCGGAAACTGCCGCACTCGCCCACGATGTGCAGTTCCTTTGACCTTCGGCACAGGATGTACATCGTCAGCGACATGGCCACCAGTTCTGCCGCCACCGTTCCGTAGGCAGCGCCGGTCACGGAGAGACCTGCACCGGGTACGAAGACTGACACGCCCAGGACGTGTACGACACGCGAAGGGAAAATCAGAAAGAAATTGAACACCACGTCGAGTGTCATCATCACCACACTCATCACACTTGGCACCACCATATTGCCGCTACTGCGGAGCATGCCGGACCCGAACATGCTGAACTGGAGCACTGGCAGCCCGACGGCGCAGACGGCAAAATATGAGGAGGCCATACCGCAGATGTCGGCATTGCCGCCCAACCACCGGGGCAGCCAGGGGCTCACGGAGAGTGACAGTGCGGCAAGCGCAATGCTCACCAGCAGCACCGTCGTGATGCCCTGGCGCAGCACACTGCGCGCATCACGCGCTCCGTTGGCCCCCAGAAAGTGGGATACCTGTACATAAAACCCTGCTGCCGAAGCCGAACAGATGCTGCCCAAAAGCCACATCGTAGACTCTATCAGTCCGATGGCTGCCGACGCATTGGCGCCCATACTGCCCACCATCGAGGCATCGATATACTGCATGATGGTGGTGGTGAGCTGGGCAAGTATGGCGGGAACGCTCAGTTGCAGGGTGAGGCGGGCCTGCTGGCCTATAGACATAGGCCGTCCAAGCCGTATCATCTGCAACAATGCGTCTTTTTCTTTTTCAGTACTCATGAGTGGTATGCAATCTTACCTTTTCCGACTGCAAAATTACGTTTTTTGTCCGACTACAGAAAACGGCCCTTGGAAAATCAGTGACAAGGGTCAGTTCTTCCGGAATATGTATAGGGCGGTTCTATATAGGGCCCGCTAATTTACAGTGGTAATTTATGGAGACAGCAAATGTGGCTTACCATTCCACCTTCTCGCCCAAGATAACGCCATCGGCGGCATCTTCGGCGGTGAACGTTGCGCCGCGATACTGCACGCAGAGCATCACCAGCGGCTCGGTGCCATTGTTGCGGACGGAACGCTTGCCGTCGGGAAACACTCTTACCACACTGCCCTCTGTGACGGGGAACACCTTGCCGTCTACCTGGAACTCACCCTTGCCACGGAGAAAGAAATACAATTCCTCATGGGTCTTGTGAGTGTGGAGAAAACCTGTCTCCGTGCCTGGGGAAAACGACTGGAAGGAGAAATCGCCGCCTGTTGCACCCACCAATGCACCGCCGAACACCTTGCCGGGAATCTTCACATCGGGAGAAAGTACCAATTTGTACTCGTTCAAGTCACTCAACTTGCCGAAATCGACGGCCTTTACGTTCTCTGCCTTGATAATTGTCTTTGTCTTTTTCATGTTTTTTTTGATCTTAAAGAATTAAACTTGCGCGTTTTGACGATGCAAAAGAACGATAATTTTTTCTTTTGCACAAGAAGAAACTTCTGCGTGGGTTACTTTCCCTGAGGTAACTATTGCTGATTGTCAAGAGCAAAGAAAAAATACGATTTAAACTACTTTAACCCGGAAAGTTGCGGTATCGCGGGAAAGTTGGTTACTTTAGCATACTAATATTGATAATAAGGCGATTATAGACGTGTGCTATAACCTATAAAAGACAAAGACAATCATGAGCAATCAGACAACAGATACCTTCTATCAAGACTGTCCCATTCGCAACGTCCTGGCGCACATTTGCAGCAAATGGTCGCTGCTGGTTATCTACATGATGCACCGGAACGAGAGCGATGATAACAAGGAAGAGGCCAGGAGCATCCGTTTCAATGCGCTTCACCAGACTATCCCCGACATTTCCCAAAAGGTATTGACCTCCACCCTCCGCTCGCTCGAAGCCGACGGCTTCGTCACCCGAAAGGTCTATGCAGAGGTGCCGCCGAGAGTGGAATACGCTCTCACCGACCGTGCTCGCTCGTTCATCCCCTTGGTGGAAAGCATTACGGCATGGGCACAGGACAACATGGCCGGGATATTGAAGGACAGGGCCAGGGCAGTGGAGAGCATGCACCTTCGGTGAACCTCTACGATTGGCAATATGCTCGGATAAAATCCATGAATCCGTCAAATGCAATTTATAGAACACGCCTATAGCCTTATCATTTCGAGAACGGCTTATGGATTGTTTTTCTTCGCCTTTTTCGCCTCCCGGGCAACAACCAACGTTTGTAATGCCACGGAAAGGAATATCAGGAACAGTCCTGCATAGAATGAAACATTCAGTTGTTGGGCTTCACCGAAAAACAACATGGCCATGATGATGCTGTATATCGGCTCAAGGTTGAATGTGAGGTTTACGGTAAAGGCAGATATGACCTTGAGTGTTTGTATCTGCAGGAGATAGAGCAACAGGGTGCTGACAGACGACAGGACCAGGAGCCATAAGAAATCGGGTATCGTCGGTATCAGTCTTTCTGCAGGAAATGCTCCGATGAAAAATGGAAGAAGCATGACCATCCCCAAAGCACCGCCAGTCATGGCATAGAGCAGGATGGTGCTCGAACCGTGCCCGGTACTGGTAGAGGTCATCTTGTTGAAGATTGTAAAGAGTGAGTTCAGGGCAGACGAGATGATGCCCAAAATAATGCCAAAGCGGTAACGGCTGTCAAAATGGAATATCAGCAGGATGCCAAGAACTGTGAGCAGGCTGAATAACAGTTCACGGAACGACAGGCGTCGTTTCAGAATAATGGGTTCGAATACAGCAGTAAAGAAACCCACCAACGAGAAACATACGACACCTATCGAAATGTTTGAATATTTGATGCTGCCGTAGAAAAATACCCAGTGAAGAGCCAGCAACAGACCGACACCAGCCATTTTCAGAATATGCCGAAGTGGCAGACGGTGTACCTTACCGGCCAAAGTCATGAATACCCAAAACATAATGGCGGCGAGCCCCACCCGATACATGCTCAGTGGAAATTCGCTTAATGTAATGAGTTTGCCGAACAAACCGGTTGTTCCAGCTATCAGTACTGTAATGTGTAGTTTTAAGAATGCTTCCTTCATTTATTGGTGTTCTGTTTTTGTAAACAATCTTCCTTTTTATTCTTTTTCTTTCTCTTTCCCAACGGCCCACTGAAGTGACCTCGGTTGAGCACACCGTACTTGTTGAGTATGCGGAAGACGCTGCTGCGACTACGGAAGACGCTGGCTGTCCAGATGTCATCGATGGTGTGACCGCTGTTGTAATGATGGTATTTTCACGTTCCTGCTTCGTCTCGGCGGTTTTTGTCTTGGGGTGCACATTGAGCGTACGTTGCAAACTCCGTTTTGGGGTAAGCTAAATTCTTTTCGGTTGCAAAGATTGTGCAAATCGAATGCAATGAAGCTCGCTT
>CAVFEZ010000068.1:0-12635 GCA_963621665.1 Akkermansia muciniphila
AAATCTGCTCGGCTAAAATCCAAAAATCCATCAAAGGCAATTTATAGAACCCGCCATTATTGTACTGATGCACATCCGTTATTCATTATTCGCCGAGACTGGCGGGGGCGGTGTTGTCGTAGATGTCGAGCGTGTTGGGGCCGTAGACGGCGTGCGAGCGCAGGGTGGCGCTTGGGGGTAGGATGGGGGCGGGAGTGCCTCCTCCGGTGATGCAGGGGGAGGTCTCGTGGCGCAGTTCGTCCCACAGTCCGCTCTCGATAAAGGAGCTGAGTGTCTGCGTTCCGCCTTCTACGATGAGCGACTGGCGGCCTTCGCGACGGAGCCATGCGAGCAGTTGGGGTACGACGGGACGGTCGAAATCCAGTCCGTCGAAGGCCGGATGCTGGCGGTCGATGACGAGGCGCAACGGGTCGGGTCCGGCCCACAGACGCACGTTGAGGCGCGGGGAGTCGCGCTCGTCGGTGGTGCGTCCCACAACGATGGCGTCGCTCTCGGCCCGCAGTTTATGGCTGAGCGTCTGCGTGAAGGGGGTGGAGAACATGGCCGGCACGAAATGGTCGTCGAGGTAGCCGTCGGCCGACTGTGCCCACTTGAGGATGACGTAGGGGCGGTGCCGCTCGTTGACGGCGATAAACTGGCGGTTGAGCCGCCGGCACTCGTCCTCGAGCACGCCCACGGTGACACTGATGCCGGCATCGCGCAGCCGTTGTATGCCGCGGCCGTGCACCTTGGCGAAGGGGTCGGTACAGCCCACCACGACGCGCTTCACCCCTTTTCTGACGATAAGGTCGGCGCAGGGCGGTGTCTTGCCGTAGTGCGAGCATGGCTCAAGACTGACGTAGACGGTGCTCTCCCCGAGCAGCGGCTCGTCATCGGGCCGCACGGAAGCGAAGGCGTTGACCTCGGCGTGTCCTTCGCCGCAACGTATGTGGTAGCCTTCGCCGATGATGCGTCCGTCGGCCGACACGATAACGGCTCCCACCATCGGATTGGGCTTTGCATTTTGGCGTCCGCATGCCGCAAGTTGCAGGCAGCGGCGCATATACTGTTCATCGGTTTGCTGCTGGTATGTCATTGATGTGTGTTTGAAGTTCGACTTTATTATAACCCTGATTTGTACAAAGGCTCTGTACAGTCGCTACAAAGGCCTTGTACGGACAGTACAAAGGCCCTTGTAGCAGTCGTACAAGGCCCTTGTAATATTGGCTTTTGGCCCTTGCGGGGATGGGGGAGCGGCGGGCGGATGCGGTCTTTTCCGTATGACCGGACCGCCATATACGCAGCAAGGAGCAGAAGTCCGCTTGCGGCTGGACTTTCTGCTCCTTGCTACCGACGACGTTTGTCGTGGCTACGGCTATGGTGCTTGTGCGGCGCCTGATTATTTGCCGTGGTGCTCAGACGATACGGTCAGTTTCTTGCGGCCATGCTTGCGGCGGGCAGCCAGGACACGACGGCCATTCTTTGTTGCCATTCTCTCACGGAAGCCGTGCTTGTTCACTCTTCTTCTGTTGTGAGGCTGAAAAGTTCTTTTCATCTTCTTTATCTGTTTTTATTGTTATTGTTCACACTTTGGAGTGCAAAATTACTCATTCTTTTTCAAACAGCCAAGAAATAAGTTTTTTTTAGCCGAAATATTTAGGTTTTTTTCCAAACTTGCAGTACCTTTGCAGCCGAAAAGGCCACACTTTGCTGATATACATATTATAACAGATAAAAAATCATGATCAATTCACAAGACATCAAGATGGGAACATGCATCCGTATGGATGGCAAACTGTTCTTCGTCATCGACTTCCTGCACGTAAAGCCCGGCAAGGGCAATACCTTCATGCGTGTGAAACTGAAGAACGTCGTTGACGGCCGCGTGCTCGAGCGCCGTTTCGACATCAGCGAGAAGTTGGAGGATGTACGCGTAGAGCGTCGCCCCTATCAGTACCTCTACAAGGAAGGAGAGGACTACATCTTCATGAACCAGGAGACTTACGACCAGATACCTATCGCCCACGACCTCATCACCGGTGTCGACTTCATGAAGGAGAACGACGTCATCGAGGTAGTGTCCGATGCCAGCAACGAGACCGTGCTCTTCGGCGAAATGCCCGTGAAGACCACACTCCGCATCACCCACTCCGAGCCGGGTATCAAGGGCGATACCGCCACCAACACCCTCAAGCCTGCCACTCTCGAGACCGGCGTTGAGATCCGTGTACCCCTGTTCGTCAATGAGGGCGACCTCGTACAGGTAGACACCCGCGACGGCAGTTATCTGCAGCGCGTCAAGGAATAATGCCGGACCCTCCGGCAGCCTGAAGGCAAAAGGCAAAAAGCGCGTCAGGGCGTCCACACGCACATACGGCTTTCGGCCCTTTGCCTTTTTTCGTTTCTCCCCGTTCCCGTCTTGCCGACACCCCGCTACTGCCAAGAAAAAACGTTAAGGATGCGTGGCATCTCCCCCGGAACGCCCGCCTGAAAAAACCTTTTCCCATGAAATACAGCATAATAGTTCCCGTATACAACCGTCCCGACGAGGTCGACGAACTGCTCTCCTCGCTCACCCGGCAGAGCCTGCGCGACTTTGAGGCCATCATTGTCGAAGACGGCTCTTCCGTACCCTGCCGCGAGGTGTGCAGCAAGTATGAAGGTCTTATGGACCTGCACTACTACGACAAGCCCAACTCCGGACCCGGACAGAGCCGCAACTACGGTGTGGAGCGTGCCCGGGGCGAATATGTACTCATACTCGACAGCGATGTGGTGCTGCCCGACGGCTATCTGCAGGCTGTCGACGACGAACTGCAGGGCAAGCCCGCCGATGCCTTCGGCGGTCCCGACAGTGCCCACGACTCCTTCACCGACACCCAGAAGGCCATCTCCTACTCGATGACCTCCTTCTTCACCACCGGCGGCATACGCGGCGGCAAGAAGAAACTCGACAAGTTTTATCCCCGCTCCTTCAACATGGGCGTGCGCCGCGACGTGTACCGGCGGCTCGGCGGTTTTTCGCGCATGCGCTTCGGCGAGGACATCGACTTCAGCATCCGCATCTTCAAGGCCGGATGCCACTGCCGCCTCTTCCCCGGCGCATGGGTATGGCACAAGCGCCGCACCGACTTCCGCAAGTTTTTCCGGCAGGTCTACAACAGCGGCATCGCCCGTATCAATCTCTACCGCCGTTATCCCGAGTCGCTCAAGGCCGTACACCTGTTGCCCATGGTCTTCACCGTAGGTACCTGCGGACTGCTTCTCGTTGCCCTTGCCGGCCTCATTATGGCCCTTGCCGCCGCCCTGCAAGGAGGCAGCGCCTGTGTCGGCACGACCGTCTGTCTGGCGGCCCTCGCTCCGCTCGCGCTCTACTCGCTGATACTCTTTGCCGACTCTACCCGTCTCAACCATAGTCCGAAGATCGGCCTGCTCAGCGTGGCGGCCGCCTTTGTACAACTCACCGGCTACGGGTTCGGCTTCATCGCGGCCTGGTGGAAACGCTGCGTCCGGGGCAAGGACGAATATTCCGCTTTTCGCGACACTTTCTACAAATAGCGCCATGTTTCTGTAAACAGGTCCTATAGCAATAAACGTAAAAACAACACCTGCCGTCATGTCCACCCTCACCATCAACCAGTGGGCAGAGGAAGACCGTCCCCGCGAGCGGCTTCTCGCCCACGGCGCTTCCGCCCTTACCAATGCCGAACTGCTGGCCATACTCATCGGGTCGGGCACGCCGCAGGTGAGTGCCGTCGACCTCATGAAACAGGTGCTCGGCGACTGCGGCAACAATCTCAATGCCCTCGGCAAACTCTCCTTCCGGCAACTCACCGCCTACAAGGGTATCGGCGAGGCCAAGGCCGTGACCCTGCTCGCCGCCTGCGAACTGGGCAAGCGGCGGCAGATGGAACAGGCCCTCGAGCGCCCCGAATTGTCTTCGGCACAAGCCATCTACGACTATATGCGTCCCCGTATGCAGGATCTGGATGTGGAGGAGGCATGGGTGTTGCTCATGAACCACAACTTCCGCCATATCGCCACCGTCAACATCGCCCGCGGCGGCATCACCGAGGCCGCTGTCGACGTGCGGCTCATCCTCCGCGAGGCCCTCGTCGCCGGCGCCACCGTCGTCGCCCTCTGCCACAACCACCCTTCGGGCAACGCCAAACCGAGCCGTGCCGACGACCGTCTGACCGAGAGCGTGAAGACGGCTTGCCAGGCCGTGCGCATACATTTGGCCGACCATGTCATCGTCACCGACGGACAGTATTACAGTTACGCCGAGCACGGCAAGATATGACACCCATGCGTGAAGCGACGTGTTTTTTTCATCGTCAGTAAAAGAAAACACACGCCCTTTTCGCCCGCATTCCCGTTTTTTGGTTATCTTTGCAGTAGACAGGCACAAGAAAGCCTGCCCATCACCCATGACACCGGAAGAAAAGACAAGAATAGAAGAACGCATCGTCGACGTGCTCAAGACCGTCTACGATCCCGAAATACCCGTCAATATCTACGATCTCGGACTCATCTACAAGGTCGATGTGGCCGACGACGGCACTGTCGACATCGACATGACCTTCACCGCGCCCACCTGTCCGGCCGCCGACTACATCCTTGAAGACGTGCGGCAGAAGGTCGACGCCCTCGACGGTGTGAAGAACGCCGTGGTCAACCTCGTGTTCGAGCCCGTATGGGACCAGAGCATGATGACCGAAGAGGCCCGCGTGGAACTCGGGTTCGACTGACGCCCGCACGCGCCGCAAACCTCAATCGCCTATGGACAACAAGAATATCTACTTCCTCTCCGACGCCCACCTCGGCTCCTGGGCCATCGGCCATGCACGCACCCAGGAACGCCGGCTGGTACGTTTTCTCGACAGCATCAAGACGAAGGCAGCCGCCGTGTACTTTCTCGGCGACATGTTCGACTTCTGGGACGAGTTCCGCTACGTCGTACCCAAGGGCTACACGCGCTTCCTGGGCAAGGTGTCCGAGCTGACCGACATGGGCATCGAGGTACACTTCTTCACAGGCAACCACGACATCTGGACCTACGGCTATCTCGAGCAGGAGTGCGGCATGACCGTGCATACCCGCCCCGTGACCACGGAGATCTACGACAAGGTGTTCTACCTCGCCCACGGCGACGGACTGGGCGACCCCGATGCCAAGTTCCGCTTCCTGCGCCGCGTGTTCCACAGCCGCACCTGCCAGATACTCTTCAATTCGATCCATCCCCGTTGGAGCATGTGGCTCGGACTGACCTGGGCCAAGCACAGCCGGCTGAAGCGTGCCGACGGCAAGGAGCCGCCCTACATGGGCGAAGACAAGGAGTATCTCGTGCGCTTCGCCCGCGAGTATATGGAGGGTCACCGCGACATCGACTACTTCCTCTTCGGCCACCGCCACATCGAGCTCGACCTTGCCCTCTCGCGCAAGACCCGCATGATGATACTCGGCGACTGGATCACGCAGTTCACCTATGCCGTGTTCGACGGCGAGCACATGTTCCTCGAGGAGTATGTCGAGGGCGAAAGCAAGTTTTGAGCATACCGCAACCGCACCCCCACACACAACGTCTGTCCTGCCGACAGGCGTTTTTTCGTATTATTAACCATCAGTCCGGCACATCGGGCACACAATTTTCGTACTTTTGTAACGATAAACCTAATTGCGCTTCTAATCAATAAACGTCACGCATACAATGAAACATCTCTTCATGGCTATGGCCCTGTGCGGCCTCGCCCTCCCCGCCTGTGCGGTTGTCGGCAATGTGCAACCGACATTCACGGAGTGGCATGACCTGCATGTCAACGAGGTGAACCGCTTCCCTCTGCACGCTTCCTTCTTCGCCTACGAAAACCGTGACGCTGCCCTGCGCGGCGACCGCGAGTCCTCGTCCAACTACCTTTCTCTTGAGGGCGACTGGAAATTCTCCTGGGTGGCCGATGCCGACAAGCGTCCCACCAATTTCTGGACCGCCGACTACGACGACAGCGCATGGAAGACCATGCACGTGCCCGGCATCTGGGAAATCAACGGCTACGGCGACCCCGAATACGTCAATATCGGCTTCGCCTGGCGCGGACACTTCAAGAACAATCCCCCCGAAGTGCCCGTCAAGGACAACCACGTCGGCACCTACCGCCGCACCATACATGTGCCCGAGGCATGGGACGGCCGTCAGGTCATCGCCCACTTCGGCAGTGTCACGTCCAACATCTACCTTTGGGTCAACGGACAGTATGTAGGCTACGCGGAAGACTCCAAGTCAGCCGCCGAGTTCGACCTCACCCCCTATCTCAAGAAGGGCGACAACCTCATCGCCTTCCAGACCTTCCGCTGGTGCGACGGATCCTACGACGAGGACCAGGACTTCTGGCGCCTCTCCGGTGTGGCGCGCAACTGCTTCCTCTACTCCCGTCCGGCACAGGCCCATATCGACAACATCCGCGTGCTGCCCGACCTTGACGCCGACTACCGAAACGGCCGCCTCACCGTCACGCTCCAGGCCAAGGGCAACGCCAAGTTCGTGCTCGACCTCATCGCCCCCGACGGCAGCGTCGTCAGCCGCAAGGTGGTCAACACCCACAAGGTGAGCACCCGCGCCGGACAGACCGTACCCGTCATCAAGACCAATGTCACCTTCGATGTGGAGAACCCCGCCAAGTGGACCGCCGAGACCCCCAACCTCTACACCGTCGTGGCCACCGTACAGAAAGACAACAAGGAGATAGAGTCAGTGCCCGTGCGTGTCGGTTTCCGCAAGGTGGAGATCAAGGGCCGCCAACTGCTCGTCAACGGACAGCCCATCCTCATCAAGGGTGCCAACCGCCACGAGGTAGACCCCGACGGCGGATACGTCATCTCCCGCGAGCGCATGCTCCAGGACGTGAAACTCATGAAGCAGTTCAATGTCAATGCCGTGCGCACCTGCCACTATCCCGACGACCCATACTTCTATGACCTCTGCGACGAGTACGGAATCTACGTCTGCGCCGAAGCCAACCAGGAGAGCCACGGCTTCTTCTACGACGCCGATGCCGTCACCACCACCGACCTCTTCGCCGACCAGATCATGGAGCGCAACCGCCACAATGTGGAGACCCAGTACAACCATCCCTCCATCATCTACTGGTCGATGGGCAACGAGACGGCCGACTCGAAAAACTTCACGGCCGTGAAGTCATGGATCAACAAGACCGACCCCTCGCGCCCCGTACACTTCGAGCGGGCCATCAACGGCGACAATACCGACATCTACGCCGAGATGTACATCACGCCCGATGCCGCCGAGCGCTACGCCGCCGACCCGAAGAACACCAAGCCCATGATCCACTGCGAGTACGCCCACGCCATGGGCAACTCCTGCGGTGTGATGAAGGAGTACTGGGACATCATCCGCAAGTACCCCACCTACCAGGGCGGATTTATCTGGGACTTTGTCGACCAGGGACTCCGCGCCTACGACGACAAGGGCAACATGGTCTACAAGTACGGCGGCGACTACAACTCCTACGACCCGTCTGACAACAACTTCAATTGCAACGGATTTATCTCGCCCGACCGCAAGCCCAATCCCGAAGCCTACGAGATCGGGTACGTCTACCAGAACATCTGGGCAGAGCCCGTCAACGGCATGAAGGACAACACCGTCAGCGTATACAACGAGCAGTTCTTCCAGTCGCTCGACAACGTGTCGCTCTCCTGGGCCATCGTTGCCGACGGCGTGGAGCGTCAGAACGGCACCATCGCCGACCTGCCCGCCACCGCCCCGCAGCAGACATCCACCGTGCAACTGCCCTACACGCTCTCTTCGCTCACCTCGGCCCGAGACGTGCAACTCAATATCGAGTTCCGCCTCAAGAAGGATGACGGACTTCTCCGCGCCGGCGACATCGTGGCCTACCGCCAGATACCTCTCCGCGAGCAGAAGGGCACCGATCTCACTGCCTCTGCCGGGCAAGCCAAGGGCGTGCTGGTCACCGACAAGAAGAAGCAACCCGAGGTGACCCTCGTCTCCAGCAACTTCACCCTCGCCTTCGACCGCACCACCGGTCTCATCTCCCGCTATGAGGTGGGCGGCAAGAGCCTCCTCGGACAGGGCGGCACACTCAAGCCCAACTTCTGGCGTGCCGTCACCGACAACGATATGGGTGCCGGCCTGCAAAAGCAGTTCGTCGCATGGCGCAATCCGGAGATGAACCTCCGCTCCCTCACCGCCGACAAGAAGGCCAAGAGCGTCACCGCCGTCTACGACCTGCCCGCCGTGCAGTCGACCCTCACCGTCGTCTACAAGGCCGACGACAAGGGTGTCCTCACCGTCACCCAGAGTCTGAAGACCACACCGGGTGCCGACGCTCCCGAGATGCTCCGCTTCGGCGTTGCCCTGCAGTTGCCCTACGCCATGGACAAGACCACATGGTTCGGCCGCGGACCCGTGGAGAACTATGCCGACCGCATCCACTCGCAGAACGTAGGCATCTACTCCGCCACCGCCGACGAGATGTTCTATCCCTACATCCGTCCGCAGGAGACCGGCACGATGAGCGACCTCCGCTGGTGGGAACAGAAAGACGGCGAGGGCTACGGTTTCCGTGTAGAGTCCGACGGCCTCTTCTCCGCCTCTGCCCTGCACTATAGCGTGGCCGACCTCGACGAGGGCGACGAGAAGCACCAGCGCCACTCGCTGTCCCTGCCCAAGTCGAAGTACACCAATCTCTGCATCGACCTCTGCCAGGCCGGTGTCGGCGGCGTAGACAGTTGGGGTGCCGACGGACGTGCCCGCAAGCCCTACCGCGTGGAGTACAAGGACTACACGTTCACCTTCCGGCTCACGCCGTTGAAGTAAAACAAGGATATTTTCCCCATTGGGAGTCGCGCAAACGGCGAGGCCCGATGGGGATTTATTGCCCCTGTAGGGGGCGCATAATTCAACGCATCGTGCGGGTTGTCACGGCACATTGCATATTTATATTCGTGAGATTTGTAAAATTCGTGGTTATACCACCGGGCATTGGTTGTTTTAACCACGAATTTTACAAATCTCACGAATTTTGAATTATGCGCCCCCTACAGGGGCAATGTTTTATATACGAAAAGCGTAGGGGCTTGCCCCTACGCTGTAATCTGTCGTCCCTACGGGACTCACCGTTTGCGAAAATCCGCAATCGGCCCTTATCTCATTCTCCTCTCTCCGTTTTGTGTCCCACGACAATCAGGTGCCGGTCTTCGGCATCGGTAGTGGCGAAGATGTAGGTGTCGCCGCCGTCGGCCAGGCGGAGTTTGCGGCGCAGGGCATCGGCGGTGAGGGGGAAGTTGCGCACGGAGATGTTGGCCTTTGTGATATCGGCGAGGGCGGCGCGCAGTTCTTTCTTGTTCATCGTCGTGATGCGGTCGATGGCAAACGTGCGGCCGGGGAAGTCTTCCGCTTTGCTTTCGCCGACGAAGAGATGGCTGTTGGGAGCCACGGCCCGCAGGCCGTACCGTGCGGCGAGGGCGCCGAAGCATCCGATCTTCATCACCGCCGCTCCCGGTTCGAAGAGCACCGCGCCGGGGCGCAGGTCGTCAGCCCGGGCGATGGGGGCGGGCGCCTCTCCGTCGGCCGCGCTGCAGGAGAAGCGGAGGGTGCGGCCGGAGCGTATGTCGGCGCAGTGCAGCCACGGCTGTCCGGCAGCCGCGGCGGTAAGGTCGGCCACGAGAAGGAGTTCCTTGCATTCGCCCGCCACGGCCACGGCGTGCACCTCGCAGATGCTGCCGCCGAGATCGGCCACGGCCTTGTGCCAGTCGAGCATGGGCGAGAGTTTCAGCACGATGCGGTCGGCCCGTGCCGACAGTTCGGGCCACAGGGCGCATACATCGGGCGTGCAGTCGGCGATGGCCACTGTGCGTCCGCCGTGATTGTCGCGGCGTGCGGGGTCGAGATAGGCGAGCGTCAGATGGGGCAGGGTGGGGAGAATGTCCTCGGCCTCGCCTGTCAGCGTGGTGGCGTTGCCGATGCCCAGCGCCCGCAGATTGGCCGTGGTTGTGGCAGCGAGACGTTCGGAGTGCTCGACGTAGAAGGCCGTATCGAAGGCGCGCGACATGAAGGAAAAGTCCACGCCGAACCCGCCCGTGAGATCGGCCATCGCCGTCGGGTGTGGCGTTCCGGCCACAAGACGGCCTGCCACCCCGGCCTTGTAGCGGGCCGTCGCCTCCGACGAGCATTGCTCCATCGACAGGTGCGGCGGATATACGATGCCTGTGCAGGCTGCCCATGAGGGCAACTTGCGCCGGGCCGTCTGCCATCCGGCTATCTGGTCGAGGGCGTAGGGCATGTCTACGTCGGGGTATCGGGCGGCGAGAAACGCCAACCGGCGGACGTCGCCTTCGCGGTGGGCGGCAACAAACTCTTCGGTGGTCATTGTGGTCATGTGGTCTTGGTCTTGATGCAAAGGTACGCAATATTGGTGTATGAATATTCGTATTTGTAGACAAACTAAGTCGTTTCGTACCAATTTTTAGGTATTTCTCAACAATTTCTTTTGAGAAAATAAAAAATCTGTTTACTTTTGTGAAAGTTTTTTTCGGTACGGCATCTGTTCCGTACCGCTATTGGTAGGTCCGGATACAGTCCGGCATTGTCAGAATATTTTTTTTGAAGAATAATCATTTTTGCATATCTAAAGACCATTGCGTATGAAGAAAAAGACGTATACAAAGCCCATCGTGTCTGTCTTCGTAGCCGAGGGTACGGCCATTCTTGCCGGAAGCGGAGACGACGACAAGAAAGAAAAATACAATTTCTCTGTTGACGGAGCCAGAGAGAACACCAGTGAAATCATCTGGGGCAATCCCGACGAAATCGATGCCAACGAAAACCCCATCGGATGGGAATAGAAGGTGACGCATTCAGGAAAACAAAAAACGCAATCATCGTATATGAAGAAAATCTTTACACTTACACTCTTTCTTCTCGGTCTCACATCGGCGCTCATGGCGCAGACCAGCGAGCCTGAGGGCAAGACACCCACGGCCGGTACGACCTACTACCTCTACAATGTAGACCAGGCCGGCTATCTGAGCGCGGGCAGCGACGGCAAACTCACGATAGGATCGCCCTATCTGGCCGTGACCCTCAATCAGCCCACCGCATCGACCACTGCCGACAAGGATTTCTACACCCTCACCTCCGACGGCAAGAAGGTGCTGGCCGCACTCTTCCAGACACCCGAACTGGGCGAGAACGCCTCGGGCAAGTACGACCAGTGGAAGTTCACCGCCGTGAGCGGCAAGACCAATGTCTACACCCTCGGCGTGCGCACACGCGATGCGGGTGCGCTTTATTATATGTATTGGAGCAACCTCACCGGCCGTATTTCCACACAGCCGTTTACGCCCTGGAGCATTTTTACCAATGCGCAGTGGAAACTCGTGTCGCCCTCTGACATCGAAAGCCAGGTGATCACGCTCGATGAGACCGCCACCGCCTACACCGCCGCAGCCATAGCCAACGAGGCCACCGTGCAACTCAAGCGCACGCTCACGCAGAACGCATGGAACTCGTTCTGCGTACCCTTCGACATCGATGCCGACCAGCTCAAGGCACAGTTTGGCGACGACGTGAAGGTAGCCGAGTTTACGGGCCTTGATGCCACCACCATCAAGTTTACATCGGTGAGCGAAGTGAAGGCCGGCACTCCCTATCTGCTCTATCCCACGGCCGACGCACCCACAGCGGGCTACTACACCTTCACCGGCGTGACCTCGCTGTCGTCGTCGCCCACCGCCGTGACGAACAGCAACAATGGCGTGTCCGTGACCTGCAATCCTTCATTCTTCCAGACCACCGCGCCCAAGGATGCCTATGTGCTGCGCAAGAACCAAGTGTACTGCCTCACGTCAGAAATGACGATGAAGGGCTTCCGCGCCTACTTCACCGAGGCCAACGGCAGCAGCGCCGGAGCCAACATCTCGGCGTGGAGCCTTGACGGCGAAGCCACCGGCATCGGCGACATCACCGCAGGCGGCAACACAACGCACGATGTCTTCAACACCGCCGGACAGAAGGTGAAGGCCAACACTTCCACCACCGACGACCTGCCCCAGGGCGTATATATCGTGAACGGAAAGAAAATAACCAAATAACCCAACCACGCATCACACTATGAGAACATCATATATCAAGACACACGCCCTCCTGCTCTTCGCCCTCCTCTTCATGGCGGTGGGCAACGCAGTGGGGGCGGAGACGAAATCATATCTCGTCACAACGGGCTATGCACCCAGCGGCTCGTCATTCTCAAACTCAGTGAGCAATATGGACTGGACCAATCAATCCATATACGCCAAGATTGACCTCAGCAAATGCGGCACGACCTACAGTTTGCAGAACATCATCTCCTATGGCGACGACATCGCCAACTGGAACACGGGAAATTATAATCTGCATATCTACTACACCAAGTCGAGCAACTTGCTTACAATGGACTACCTCACGAATGGAGGCACGAAGAATGAGACCACCGTTACGCTTACAAGCACTACGCTCGAACTGGAACTCTCTTCTGAGGGTCTTGCGGTAAACGGTGAGACTAAGATTTCTGCCAGCACACTTAGCGGTCTGCTCGCCCTCACCAGCATCTCGGTTGGTTCGCAGCAAGGCAGTAACC
>CAVFEZ010000069.1:0-12250 GCA_963621665.1 Akkermansia muciniphila
AATCTGCTCGGCTAAAATCCAAAAATCCATCAAAGGCAATTTATAGAACCCGCCTTCAGTTGTTCTCTTCAGGCGCCTTATCGATAAGGTCCATGAACTGGTCGAGCTTCGGCGTGATGATAATTTGCGTGCGACGGTTGCGCTGCTTGCCGACCTCGGTAGAGTTGGTGGTGACGGGATTGTACTCGCCACGTCCGCCGGCGGTGAGACGCTTCGGGTCGACACCGTACTGGTTCTGCAAAGCCTGCACGACACTGGAAGCGCGGAGGGCAGAGAGGTCCCAGTTGTTGCGGATGTTCTTCATCGAGGCTGCGGAGGTGTTGACGGGCACATTGTCGGTGTTGCCCTCGATGAGCACCTCATAGTCACTGTAGTCGGTGATGATCTTGGCTATCTTGCCGAGCGTCTCGGCAGCGCGGTCATTGATCTCGTACGATCCGCTCTTGTAGAGCATGTTGTCGGCCAACGAGATGTAGACAACGCCCTTGAGCACCTGCACATCGACCTCCTTCATCTCCTCCTTGCTGAGCGAGCGGGTGAGGTTGTTGGTGAGTACCATGTTGAGGGAGTCTGACTTCGACTTCACCTCTACAAGGTGGCGTATGTACTGGTTGGACTCGTTGATCTGGTCGACGAGTTTGGAGATGTTCACATTATTGGAGTTGGCATTGGTCAGACTCTTGTCGAGCGAACCTTGCAGGGCGGCGTAGTCGCTCTTCTGCTGGGCCAGCTGGTCCTCGAGCGCAGCAACGCGGGCACGGGCAGCGGCAAGTTCCTCCTTGGCGTTCTGATAGTTGCCGGTGAGTTCCTTGTTTTCAAGGCGGCAGTTCTCCAGGTCTTTCTTGCTGGCACAACTCGACATGAGCAGCAAGCCCGAAAGCAGAGCGACTGCCAATACATTGGTCTTTTTCATTTTGGGTCTATCCTTTCGTTTTTAGTTAGTTTGCGGGTTCTTAAAAAATTCCACGCGGTATTTCTTCTTCCATTGGGCGATTTGCCCGAGCAGATGCGATGGCACAATCCACCATCGGTCTTGCAAAGTTATTGATATGACGGACAATAGGGATAAATATAAAATACATTTAATCTTATTTAACCCACTCTTCACACCTTTGACGTTTTTTAGAAATCTTTGTGACCGGGCAAAAAAATCCCGGGCTTGCTTTGGGAGGCAAGTCCGGGACCTTCGGTTGTCAGACAGCGCTGACGGATTTTTCTATGTCATTATTGTGCGATGAAGGCAAACTGTCCGGTGATGTCGTTGAAGTAGACCTTGTACTTACCGGCGGGGATGGAGAGGTTGTCGCCATCGGCAACGCCTGTGCCGTAGTACATGCTGCCCTGGGTCTGGTAGGATCCGCCCCAGTTGGTAGCCCAACCGCCGTCGGCACGGAACTTCACGCCGCCGGTGGTGGCAAACGTGGTTTCCACGTACCAGTTGTGGGGAGCCACCTGTGTCATCTCTACGTCGCCGCCCCAAGAGTTGAAGTCACCGATGAGACCTACGAGCGTGTGCTCAGTGGGAGCCTGATTGTCGAGACGTGTCCAGGTGTAGGTCTTGTTGGCCATGTTGAGGGTGAGTTTGTAGTAGGCACCCTTCTCAGGAACAACGATGGCACCTGCGCCCGAGTTGACGAGTTTGCCCGAAGGACTGTTGTCGCCGTCGGATACTGCGCCCCAGCACTTGTCCCAGTCGCCAAGACTGGTGCCTTCCCAGATCTTAAGGTTACCGTCATTGATCCACTTGGTGGTGTACGATACGCTCGATGCTTCCTCGTTGTAGAACAGACAGGTGGCTGCAGCCTCAGCACTCCATCCGGCCACGGCACCTACCATGTAGTAGGTCGGGGTCTTCTCGATGGTGTAGGTGTAGTCCATCATGTTGAGCGTGAGGGTATAAGTACCGGCCTCGGCTATCTTGGCAGCCTGAGGATTGTCGGTGATGAGCGTACCGGAAGCATCGGTGCTGCCGTCTACTACGACACCTACTACACCGTCAGCCCAAGTATCGCCGGAGGTGACATTCTCCTGCGGGATAATCTTCCAGTACTGTCCGTCGCTGGTGGTGGTGAAGGTGATGGAGAATACGGGATCGTCGTACACATCCTGGTCGGAGTGGCTGAACTTCATATCGGTCTTGAGTGTCCAGTCGGTCATGTTGCCGATGAGGTAGTAGGCCGATGAGATGTGCGGACCCTTCGGTGTGACGTTGAGGTCGATCTCACCTGCGTCGACATACATTGCCTGTCCGCCAACCATCACGTCGGAGTAGGCGTGTACCTTGAACGGACGGGCAGACGGACGGCGGCCGTAAGCCTCGACAACGGCGTTCTGCAGGGCGGTACTGTCGACCGTACCCTCGTTGGTAGCATCGAGCGTGACGGAAGCCGTAGATGTGGCTTCACCCGACGGTGTGATGACGATGCGGGTCTTCTCGAGCGTGGAGCCTTCGGGAAGGGCGGCGGTAGAGAGGGTGAATACCTTCACTGCCGAGCCGGGGTTGGCCAGATTGACGTCACCGGCAGCCGTGGCCTTGAAGCCGGGAAGGGTGACGGCCGATTCCTGGTCGTTGTGCTGCGGAGAGGCCCAGTCGTCATAGTCGCCTTTGCATGAGGACATCAGGGCGAGGGCAGAAAGGAAAAGACCGCTCAGTAATATGTTCTTTTTCATAGTGCGAAATTCTTTATTTGGGTTTTCTGTTGTTGATACCGGCCGTAGGGGTCTGCCGCACGAGGGCGGCAGACCTTATTGGGCCACAGGGGGACTACTTCACTTCAGCCTTGTCGTAGTCGAAGTCGACGTAGAGTTTCTGTCCGGTGGTAGCCGCTACAGAGTAGTCGCTGCCTACGTCATCGCTCCAGTTGTTGGGGATGTTGACGGTACGCCAGTAGAGTGAACCCTTATAGATGGTAAACTCGGTACGCCACCAGTCAATGCCGGGCACGTGGATGTAAGCGCGGAGTTCGCCACCTGCGGTGAAGGCGGGTGATACCCACTTGCCGCTTGCATCTTCGGGAGCGGTCATCTGCCATGCAGCATCGCAGTCGGTCCATGAGCCGCCGGCTGTAGCACCGATGACGTAGGCCGATCCGGGATAAACGGTGAGGTTGGATACGACGGTGTTGTTGGCAATCTCGGCCTTCATCAGAAGGGTGTACCATCCGGTCTTGGCTACCTGTATGCCACCGTTGGTGCCTTCGGTGATGCCGGCGTTGGCCTCATCGGTCACGGTCGTGGTGAGTTTGTATCCGTTGGGAGCGCTTTCGTCGTCACCGCCCCAAGTGAAGGAAGTGTTGGCCTTGAGGTAAACCATAGCGTACCACTGGCCGTCAAATCCGTAGACGGGTGCCATCTTCTTGGCTTCGGCTCCGGCATGTATGCTCTCACCGGCGAGGTAGATGGTAGAAGGCATCGTGGCTACATAGGACACGACCACCTTGGGCAGTTCGACGATATTGGAGTAGCAGTAGCCGGCCGATGTGCGGTCGACGTGGGCACGCAGACGGAGATAGATAGGCATCACGATGCCCGAGGGGTCGGCTCCGTTGTGGGCCTTCTGGTAGAGGTTGACAACGGCGTTGTTGAGTTCGGTGGCATCAACGTTCATGTTGGCCTGGTTGTATACGGAGGCCAGCGTGGTGTACTGCGCACTCTCTTCGCTCTTGGCAAACTCAGCCTTGTCGATGGCAACCTGCACTTCATAGACCGTGACCACGGGGAAGCCGTATGCGGGCTGCGAGGTGGTGAGGTTGATAGAGGTGGAGTTGGCCAGATCGTAGGTATTGTTGGCTGCATAGGCCGGTACGTTGAGCACAAACTCCGTAGGCTCCTGCAGCGTGGGGTTGCTGTCGGTATCGCTGTCGCACGCGGTCATCAGCGGCAGGGCCACGATGGCGAGTACGGGTACGAGCAGACTTTTCAATATATGTTTCATGTCTGTGTCTTGTTTTGAGGTTAATACGGGATATCGCCAGTGATTAGTAACCCGTGTTCTGGGTCAGGTTGGGGTTGTTGACGATATCGTCTGCCGGGATGGGATAGACATTGTACTTGGAATCGACGGTCGTGCCGTTGGCGGCGCCGCCCTTCCAGTCCCAAAGGTACTTGCCGGTGGTGTAGCAGCCGAAGCGCACGAGGTCTGAACGGCGACGGCCTTCCATGTAGAACTCGCGGCACCACTCGTCGAGCAGGGTCATATCAGAGAGTGCGGTGAGCGGCTGGGCGTTGGCACGGGCACGCAGTACATTGACATCGGCGAGGGCGGCTGCAGCCTGGCCCAGTCTCCACTCGGCCTCAGCGCGGGTGAGATAAGCCTCAGCGTAGCGCAGCAAGGGGATGTCGACGTCGGGATACTCGGTATTGTCGTGGGTAGCCTGCTTGTCGGAACGGTGGTTGTCCCACTTCACGATGGAGATACCGTCGTTGAAACTGGAGATGAGGTCGGTCTGACGCTTGCGTACGCCACCGCCACGTCCGGCGTAGAAGAGGGCACGATCATCGCCTGCGGCGGCAATGATCTGCTTGGTAGAACTGCCGTCCTGCTCGTCGAGCGCCTTGATCTGATCCTCGGTAGCGCCATCGGGTGCTTCCTCGGTAGAAAGCGGACAATCGGAGAGTGTGGGGAAGAACTTCTTGATGAGGGCTGCACGGGCGAAGTTACAGCTCCAGCCGTTGGTGGTACCCATGTCGGGCATGCCGGCCTTGCGGATAGAGTTGACAAGGTACATGGCGCCGGAGTAGCAGCGGGTCTTCAGTCCGTCCTGACGGATGGGGAAGATGATCTCGTTCATTGCCTGCGTGTTCTCGTCATTGTCGGCCATGAATACCTGGGCGTAGCCGGAGTATCCGTTCTTGGCGGTCTTGGAGAGGGAGTATTTGCCACTGCTGATGAGTTTGTCGCAGTAGTCCTTGGCCTTCTGGTAGTCGGATACGGCTCCGTTGGTATAGACGGAGGAGTTGAGGGCCAGACGGGCGTGGAGCATATAGGCTGCACCCTGGTCAGCACGTCCGAAGTTGTCGCTGCTGTTGTAGGTACCTACAGCGGGAAGGATGGACTCGATCTCGGTGAGTTCCTGGTCGATCCAGTCGTAGAGATCCTTGCCGGCCTTCTCCACGGGGAGCACGCTGATATTGAACTCGGTCTTGAACGGGGTCTTGCCGAACAGGTCGAGCATATACCAGTAGTGCAGGGCGCGGAGGAAGCGCACCTCGGCACGCATGGTCTTGTGGTCGGCATCGTCAGCCGTGTTCTGCAGATAACTGTTGAAGAGGGTGATGTCGTAGGTCAGACGGGTGTATACCCACTGCACACGGGTGGTGCTGGAGTTCCACGACATATTGGTGAATTCGGGTATGCCGCCGTCGGTCTGCCATGCCCAGAGACACTCGTCGGTAGAGAGTTCCTGGCAGTTGAACGTGGTGCGGTAGAAGCCGGACTCGCCCTCGTCGTCGGAGAGGTCACCGTCGCCTGCCGGGCCTTTCTGTCCGGTCACGCCGAGCGTGGCGTAGCACTTGGCCAGCACAGCCATCTCATCGGCAGAGGGACTGCTCTGCGGGTCGATGGAGCGCAGATTGAGTTCATCGCTGCAACCGGTCATTCCCAGTGTGAGGATGGCGGCCGCTATTGATTTCAAAACTATATGTTTCATTGTTTTTAGTCCTTTATGGTTTCACAGATTATGCGATTGCGCGGGATGTTAGAAGTTCAGGTTGAGACCAAGTTGGAAACTCATTGGACGCGGGTACGGGTTCTTGTCTATACCGCCGGCCACCTCGGGGTCGAGTCCCTTGTACTTGGTGATGATGAACGGATTCTGTACAGTGAAGTACACGCGGCCCGAGAAGTAGTCCTTGCCGGCATACTTGAGCAGTGCGGGGAAGGAGTATCCGAGGGTCATGTTGGTACACTTCAGGTAGGAGGCGTTGCGTACGAAGTAGTCGCTCAGGTAATACTCCGTGCCGCCGGTTCCCGTGAAGCCGAGAGCCACTGCTTCGGGTGTGGTGTTGCTGAAGGCGTTGTTGGAATAGAGTCCGGACGCACTTACCGAAGCGTAGTTGGAAAGGAAGTCGTAGTATACATAGTTGCCCAGCGATGCGTGGAAGGCGGCGCTGAAGTCCCAGTTCTTGTAGGTGAACTTGGTGGTCAGACCCATGATCACGTCGGCTGCGGGGCTCTTGTAGTAGTAGCGGTCATCCTCGTTGATGACACCGTTGCCGTCACGGTCTACATAGACACCTTCGATGGGCTTGCCGTTCTTGTCGTATACCTGCTGGTAAACGAAGAAGGAGTTGGCGGCGTGGCCAACGGCGTTGGCCTGTACAAGTGTGCCGTTACCGCGGGAGATGGAAGAACCGGCCTTCACACGGTAGTTCTCGTCGTTGCCACCGAGCAGGTCGGTGATCTCGTTGTGGTTCCATGCCACGTTGTACTCTACTGTCCAGGTGAAGTCCTTAGTCACGATGGGCTTGGCGCTGAGGGTGAACTCGACACCGTAGTTCTCGAGCGAACCGATGTTCTTCGGCATACGGGCGGCGAAGTTGGTACCGGCGGGCAGGGTGACTTCCTGTATCAGGTCGGTAGTCTTGCGGTAGTAGCCGTCGACGTTGGCGGTGATACGGTTGTTGAGGAATCCGAAGTCAAGACCGGCGTTCCATGTAGTAGTGGTCTCCCAAGTCAGGTCGGGATTGTACTTGCTGGGACGTGCGGTGGTGTAGTAGGTATTGCCGAGGGGATACTGGGCATAGGAGTTGCTCACGGTGTAGAGCGGTGTGTAGAGGAAGTCGTAACCGATATTCTGCTGACCGGTCTTACCCCAGCCGAGACGGAGTTTGAACTCGTTCCACCAGGTGAGCGGACGCATGAATTTCTCTTCGTTGATCTTCCATGCCAGGGCTGCGGAGGGGAAGTAGCCCCACTTGTGTCCGTCGGCGAAACGCGAACTACCGTCGGCACGGAATGTAGCGGTGAGCATGTAGCGGCCGAGGAGCGTGTAGTTGAGTCGTCCGAAGTAGGATACCAAAGAGTTGTGGGTAGCCCATGCGGTCTCGTCGCGGAGCGAAGGATTGTATACGGTGCCGGCGTAGGAGTCGAAACCGCTGCCTACGTTGTAACCGCTGCGGTGGTAGTGCGACTGCTCGGCACCGCCCATGATGTCGATGTTGTGGGCGCCGAACTCATGCTGGTATTGTGCGTAGGCGTTGCCCGTCACACTGTACTTCCACATGTAGGTCATACCGTTCCAGCCGTAGTAGTTGTTGTAGTAGGCGTAGGGAGAGGTGTTGTCCTGCTGACGCGAGTTGGTGTACTGTCCACCGAGGCTGGCGTGGATGTGCAGGTCTTCGAAACCGTGAATCTTGTAGTCTACCTCAGCATTGCCCGAGAAGTCGTAGGAGTGGGCATAGCAGTGGGTCTGGTCGAGGTAGGCCACAGGGTTGCTCGGAGAGTTGGTGTTGGAGGTGTAGGCCCAGTTGGGGTCGGGATAGGAGGCCGACTGTATATTCTGCCAGTATCCGCCGAGATACTGGTAGCGTGGGTCGTCGGTGGTCACGGGGCGGGTCGGGTCTTGCGACAGGGCAGCACCTACTGCAGCACCGGCATCTACATAGCGGTCTTTCTCGGCCATGTACTTGGCGGTGATGTTGAAGTTGAGGTGGTTGTCAAGCAGCGACGGAGCCAGGTTGACCGATGCGTTGAAACGGCGCATCCATGAGGTATTGATGATACCCTCGTCGCTCTGGAATCCGGCAGACACGCGGTAGGGCATATTCTTCAGACCGCCGGTCATGGAGAGCGAGTGGTTGGTGCTCACCGATGTGCGGAAGATCTCGTCCTGCCAGTCGGTGTTGCAGGTACCGAGACGGGCGGCTGCATCGGCACCCATGACGTTGGTCACGAGTGAGCGGTACTCGTCGCCGGTAAGCACTTTGTAACGCTTCTGTGTGGTGGAAACGGTGACATCGCCGTTGTAACTGAACTTGGGTGCCTGTCCGTTGCGTCCCTTCTTGGTGGTGATGATGATCACACCGTTGCTGGCGCGCGAGCCGTAGATGGCGGTGGCCGAGGCATCCTTCAGCACGGTGAAGGTCTCGATGTCGTTGGGGTTGATCATGGCCAGTATGTTGCTCATACCAGTCTGGGTGTTGTTGTCGATGACCAGTCCGTCGACAACGTAGAGCGGGTCGTTGCTGGCGTTGAGTGACGAACCGCCGCGGATACGGATCTGTGCGCCGGCACCCGGGGTACCGCCGCTGGTGATGACGTCGACGCCGGCTACCTTGCCGACAAGCATGTCTGAGGCATTGTTGGTGATACCCTTGCTCAGTTCGTCGGGCTTGATGGCCGATACCGAACCGGTAAGGTCGTTTTTCTTGGCACGGCCGTAACCGATGACCACGACATCATTGAGTTTCGTGGCAGCGGTCTCCTGCATCGTGACATTGAGGCTTTGGTTGGCCTTCACAGTAGCCGTCTCGTAGCCTATGAACGAAATTTCGAGCATAGACTTGGCATCGGCCTTGATCGAGAAGTTTCCGTCGATGTCGGTCACTGTGCCGCCGGGTACTCCGGCCACACGCACCGTGGCTCCGATGACGGGTTCGCCGGTAGCGTCTTTCACATGTCCCTTGACAGTGATGGACTGTGCAAAGGCAGTAGCCGACAAGAACAACCCCGCGGAAAGGGCCAATGTCCTCGCAGCATTTCTCAGTTTTACCTGCTTCATCATTGTTGTTGTATTTAAGTTAGTTATTTCGATTTAAGACGATTCATTAGGCACTGCATCGCGCAGTTGGCGTATTCATTTGCAAAAATACGTGAAAACACATTGTCATGTCTTTTTTTGTGACAAAATAACGACTTTACGCCATGCAAACGTTTGCACATCCGAAACAAAAACCTTTCGCCCTATTATATTATATGTAGGAAAAAATGCGTACTTTTGTCTATCGAACGACCATTCTATCTCAAACCGCCACTGCAGGAATACGCAAGTGGTACTGACCGAACAATGAAGGAAACAGCCCAGATTACGATGAAAGACATCGCCGAGCATTTCGGCGTATCGATAGCCACGGTGTCGCGCGCACTCAACGGAAGTCCGCGCATCAGCGAACAGAAGCGCAAGGCCATCTGCGAGTATGCCCGTGTCAGGAATTTCTACCCCAACACCATCGCCAAGACGCTGCGCAACTCCAAGGTACAGCCGCCCAAGGTCATCGGCGTCATCGTGCCCGAGTTCACACACTACTATTTTTCGGCCGTACTCACCGGCATCGAGGAGGAGGCATCCGAGCAGGGCTACCGCCTCATGGTGGCACTGAGCAAGGAACAGTATGAGCGCGAGGTACATATCTGCCAGGCCTTCGAGGAACATCAGGTGTGCGGAGTCATCGTCTCGCAGGCCAAGGACACCCGGCACTACGACCACTTCCAGCAACTCATCGACAAGGGCATCCCTCTCGTGTTCTACGACCGCATCTGTACCGGAGTCAATGCCAGCCGCGTCGTGGTCGACGACTACACCGGTGCTTTCTCCGCCGTGACCCATCTGGCTGAAACCGGATGCCGCCGCATCGCCTTCTACGGCACGTCGATGACCGTGGAGATCGGCAAGAACAGATACAACGGTTACCGTGATGCCTTGCTCAAGGCGGGACTGCAGGCCGACCCGTCGCTCGTATTCTTCTGCGACAACCGCCCCGCGGCCGAAGCCCTCACCCCCGACTTGCTCAAGCGCGACGACCGTCCCGACGGCTTTTTCTGCGTCAACGACGATACGGCCATCGGCGTGCTCTACACCGCCAAGCACATGGGGCTGCGCGTACCCGACGACGTGTCGGTATGCGGGTTCACCAACGGTCAGCGTGCCGTGGCCTGCGACCCGCCGCTCACCACCGTCGAGCAACGCGGCGTACAGGTAGGACGGGAGGCCGCCCGCATACTGATCGACAAGGTGGAAGGCCGTTGTCCGCTCGACAAAGTGGAGAAGCGCATCGTGCGCACCCGCCTTGTGGTGCGCGGCACGTCGAGGTAGCGTCTGCCGGTGCGACTCACGAAACCGCCGCAACTCACGAAAGAAAAGAGAAACAAACGATACAACAACAAGCGTACATACATTTCAGTACACGCCTTAAACCCAAAAGAAAGACAATGAAAGCAAAGCCAGACATGAGTTTCTGGAAACTCTGGAACCTGAGTTTCGGATTCTTCGGTGTGCAGATCGCCTACGCTCTGCAGAGCGCCAACATCTCGCGCATCTTCGCCACCCTGGGGGCCGACCCCCACAATCTGAGTTACTTCTGGATACTCCCCCCGCTGATGGGTATCCTTGTACAGCCCATCATCGGAACACTGAGCGACAAGACCTGGACCCGCTTCGGCCGCCGCATACCCTACCTCTTTGTCGGCGCCACCGCTGCAGTCATCGTGATGTGTCTGTTGCCCAATGCCGGTTCGCTCGGCCTGACGGTCAGCGCCGCCATGGTGTTCGGTCTCATCGCGCTGATGTTTCTCGACACGAGCATCAACATGGCCATGCAACCCTTCAAGATGCTCGTCGGCGACATGGTCAACGAGAAACAGAAGGCCCTTGCCTACTCCATACAGTCGTTTCTCTGCAATGCCGGTTCGCTGGTGGGCTACATCTTCCCCTTCCTCTTCACCTTCCTGGGCATCAGCAATGTGGCCGCCGAAGGTGTCGTGCCCGACTCCGTGATCTACTCTTTCTATATCGGCGCAGCCATCCTCATTCTCTGCGTCGTCTACACCACCTTGAAGGTGAAGGAGTGGAAACCCGCCGAATATGCCGAATACAATCCCGTCGACAACAGCGAGGCCGAGGAGAGCGCCAACTGGATAGAACTCCTGCGCCACGCCCCCTCCACGTTCTGGAAGGTCGGGCTGGTGCAGTTCTTCTGCTGGGCCGCCTTCATGTATATGTGGACCTACACCAACGGCACCATTGCCGACACCGTATGGCAGACCACCGATGTCAAGTCGGCCGGCTACCAGGCCGCCGGAAACTGGGTGGGCATACTCTTTGCCGTGCAAGCCGTAGGCAGCGTGCTTTGGGCGATGGTACTCCCGCAGTTCCGCAATCCCAAGGTGGGCTACGCGCTGAGCCTCATCCTCGGCGGACTGGGCTTCGCCATGACTCCCTTCATCCACGACCAGTACCTGCTGTTCGTGCCCTTCATCCTTATCGGCTGCGCTTGGGCCGCTATGCTGGCCATGCCCTTCGCCTTGGTCACCAACGCCCTTGACGGTTACGGCCACATGGGTGCCTACCTCGGTCTGTTCAACGGCACCATCTGCATCCCGCAGATTGTTGCGGCAGCCATAGGCGGCACCGTGCTGACATGGGTAGGATCCGTGCAGAGCCACATGATGGTCGTGGCCGGCGTGAGCCTCGTCATCGGTGCCCTCTGCGTAGCCACCATACAAACAAAAAACACACAACACGCATGAAAAAAATTCTGATTCTACTGCTCACCGTCGCCTTGGTGTTGCCCGCACAGGCACAGAACAAGCGTTACCATGGCGACGGCATCGACGACTATCTGCGCTTCGCTCCGCTCGCCGCGGCCGTGACGCTCAAGGCATCGGGTGTGAAGGGCGCCAGTTCGTGGAAACGCTTCGGCGTCAACGCCGCCGCATCGCTCATCCTCAGTGCCGGCACGTCGTATGCCCTGAAGCACACCATCCACGACACCCGCCCCGACGGTACCGACAACCATGCCTTCCCCTCGGGCCACGCTACCCTCGCCTTTGCCGGAGCGACCATCCTGCACAAGGAGTATTGGCACACCTCGCCCTGGATCAGCATTGCCGGATATAGCGTGGCCACGCTGACCGCCGTCGACCGTGTACGCCGCAACCGCCACCACTGGGAGGATGTGGCCGTAGGAGCAGCCATCGGCATTCTCGGCACCGAAGCCGGCTACTGGCTCGGCGACCTCATCACGGGAGAGAAAAGCCGCTACTCGGTAGGCGTGTCCCCGGAAGGCGTATCGGTGGCCATCAATCTGTAGGCCAACAGCATTGACCGGAAACCACCAACAAAACATCACAGGCAAAGAGTCACGTAGGGATTTGGATGCAAACCAATTAAGGATTTCGCAAGCGTGAGTCCCGTAGGGATTTGAACGTCAACCGATTAAGGATTCCGTACACACGAGTCCCGTAGGGACGACATAATGTGAGGGCACTGAAAAAGTCCCTCATGCCGAATATGCCCCTAAAACGGGGTGCCAA
>CAVFEZ010000070.1:0-10260 GCA_963621665.1 Akkermansia muciniphila
AAATCTGCTCGGCTAAAATCCAAAAATCCATCAAAGGCAATTTATAGAACCCGCCAAATAAGATATGTGCAACAAACAGGGTTACATGCCCTGGTTGATGGTACGCGAGAGCACGTCGAGCTGCTGCTCGCGGGTGAGTTTCACAAAGTTCACGGCGTAGCCGCTGACACGGATGGTGAGCTGCGGATACTTCTCGGGATGATCCATGGCATCGAGCAGAAGCTGGCGGTCGAAGACATTGACATTGATGTGCTGTCCGCCGTGAGGAGTGAAGTAGCCGTCAAGCAGCGACACGAGGTTGGCAGCCTGCATGTCCTTCTCCTTGCCGAGGGCCGAAGGAGCGATAGCGAAGGTATAGGAGATACCGTCGCGGGAATGCTGGAACGGCAGTTTGGCCACTGACGACAGGGCGGCAACGGCACCCTTCACGTCGCGGGCGTTCATGGGGTTGGCACCCGGAGCAAAGGGTACACCCTTCTGACGGCCGTCGGGCGTAGCACCGGTATTGCGGCCATAGACCACGTTCGACGTGATGGTGAGCAGACTCTGTGTGGGCGTAGCCTCACGGTAGGTGCGGTGCTGACGCAGATACTCCATGAATGTTTCGGTGATATCGACTGCGATAGTGTCGGTCTCCTCGTTGTTGTTGCCGAAGGGCACATACTCGCCTTCCTCTATCTTGTAGTCGACGGCCAGTCCGGTCTCATCGCGGACGATGCGCACCTTGCAGTGCTTCATGGCTGCGATAGAGTCGGTGACGATGGAGAGACCGGCAATACCCGTAGCACGCGTGCGCTCCACGTCGCCGTCGTGCAGGGCCATCTCAAATGCCTCGTAGTCGTACTTGTCGTGCATATAGTGGATGATCTTGAGGGCATTGACATAGGTCTTGGCCAGCCAGCGCATCATCTGCTCAAACTTGGGCATGAACTCCTCATAGGTGAGGTAGTCGCCCGTGATGGGAGCGAATCGGGGGGCCACCTGCTGGCCGGTCATCTCGTCGCGACCGCCGTTGATGGCGTAGAGCATACACTTGGCGAGGTTGGCGCGGGCGCCGAAGAACTGCATCTGCTTGCCGATCTTCATCGGGCTCACGCAGCAGGCGATACCGTAGTCGTCGCCGAGATCGGTACGCATGAGGTCGTCGTTCTCATACTGTATGGCGCTGGTGTCGATGCTGACCTTGGCACAGTACTTCTTCCAAGCCTCGGGCAGACGCTCGCTCCAGAGCACGGTGAGGTTGGGCTCGGGCGAGGGGCCCATGTTGTACAAGGTGTGGAGGAAGCGGTAGTCGGTCTTGGTGACCATCGAACGGCCGTCGATGCCCATACCTCCAAGAGAGGCTGTTGCCCAGATGGGGTCGCCGGAGAAAAGGTCGTTGTACTCCGGAGTACGGAGGAAGCGCACAATGCGCAACTTCATGATCATCTGGTCGATGAGCTCCTGTGCTTCCTCTTCGGTGAGCGTGCCGTTCTTCAGGTCGCGCTGAATGTAGATGTCGAGGAAGGCGCAGACACGGCCGAGCGACATGGCGGCACCGTCCTGGTCCTTCACGGCACCGAGGTAGCCGAAGTAGGTCCACTGCACGGCCTCGCGGGCATTGGCAGCGGGCTTGGTGACATCAAATCCATAGGCGGCGCACATGCGCTCAAACTGCTTCAGGGCCTGCACCTGCTCGCTGATTTCCTCGCGATGGCGCACGATCTCCTCGGTGAACTCCTGTATGTCGATACGCTTGAAGTAGCGTTTCTTCTCCTCGATGAGGTTGGCCGTACCGTAGAGGGCGATACGGCGGTAGTCGCCGATGATGCGGCCGCGGCCGTAGGCATCGGGCAGACCGGTGATAATATGGGCATGGCGGGCGGCCTTGATATCGTCGTTGTAGGCCGAGAACACGCCCTCGTTGTGGGTCTTGCGATATTTGGTAAAGATGGTCTTCGTGGCGGGATCAAGTTCATAGCCGTAGGCCTGGAGCGCCTTCTCTACCATACGGATACCGCCCTTGGGGAAGATGCCGCGCTTCAGAGGAGCGTCGGTCTGCAGTCCGACCACCACCTCGCTGTCCTTGTCGATATAGCCGGCACCGTAGGTGTCAAGGCTTTGGGGCAGTTTGGTCTCGGCATCATAGATGCCCTTCTCGCGCTCCACCTCGAAGAGGCCGGAGAGAATGTCCCAGAGTTTCTTTGTCTTCTCGGAAGGTCCTGCCAAAAACTGTTCGTCACCGTTGTAGGGTTCGTAGTTTGCCTGAATAAAGTCTCTTACGTCAATCTCGTGTTTCCAATTGGAACCACGGAAGTCTTGCTGAAGATCTCTTAAAACCATATTTATATAAAATGATGTGGTTGATGAATAACTGTTGCAAAGGTACGATTTTCTGTTCAATTCTACAAATGCCGCTGTAACACCTGCTACAAAATCATTATATATAGGTAGCCACCGGCAGTGGCACGACAATCGGTGAGGCGTTTTCTTGCCCATCACATTTTTTATCTTTAATTTTGGGGATACATTCAAAACTATCACAAAAATGAGAAAAACATTGTTAACCTTCCTGACCGCACTTTTGCTGCTGCCCTGCGCAGCAAAAACAGAACAGAAAGTGATACTGGTGACGGTAGACGGATACCGCTGGCAAGAATTGTTTGGGGGCGCAGACCCCGTGTTGATCAACGAGAAGCAGTTTGGCGATATCGACATCATGAAGGGGGACTACTGGAAAGACGACCCCACCGAGCGCCGCAACGTGCTGATGCCCTTCACATGGGACTTCATTGCCAGGAACGGCATCATCATCGGCGACCGCAACAAGGGCTGCACGATGGATGTCACCAACAAGATGTGGTTCTCCTACCCCGGCTACAGCGAGAACCTGTGCGGACATGCCGACGACGAGCGTGTCACCAGCAACGACGGCTTCCCCAACCCCAACGTGACCGTCTTCGAAGCCGCCAACAACACCGGCGAATACAAGGGCAAGGTGCTTTGCTTCGGCAGTTGGGAGCGGTTCATCGAGATATTCAACGAGCAACGGAGCGGCCTGGAAGTGAACGCCCGCTACCGCCACGCCATGTCGGAACACCCGACCGAGCGCGAGAAATACCTTGACAAACTGCAGGAAGCCTGCCCCAAATACTGGGACGGAGAACGCTTCGACTTCCTCACCCACGAGTACGCCCTTGAAGCCATGCGCTCCCGCCACCCCAGACTGCTCTTCATCGGCTACGGCGACACTGACGAATGGGGCCACGCCGGCAACTACCGCCTCTACCTTGATGCCGCCCACAGCACCGACGCCTATCTCAAGGAACTGTGGGAACTCATCCAGAGCGACCCCTTCTACAAAGACCAGACCACCGTCATCGTCACCTGCGACCACGGACGGGGCGACACCGACATCAACGCATGGCGCGACCACGGCGAAGAGACCGCACACTCCGGACAGACCTGGCTGATGGCCTTCGGCAAGGGCATTCCGGCCAAGGGCGTACTGACCTCCGGACAATACTACAACTCACAGATCGCACCCACCATCGCCAAACTGCTGGGCATCACGTTCAAGCCTCAGCACAAAGGCGTTGGAGCGCCCATCACATTCTAAGGACGACAAATGAATCCAACTTTCGGACCTGCCACTTAGCAGAGTCCCCGAAGGGGGCGAACTGAAGGGGATTCTTGTTGGAAATGTATGCCAATGCAACAATACAGGCGTAGGCTTTGATGTCATATTTTTTGGCCATTTGAAAAACATTACGTAGATTTGCACACAAAAGATACACATACGGCAAGTACAACATAAATCACGGTAAACATGGGCAACTACATACGATTTGACTGGGCGATGAAGCGTCTGCTGCGCAACAAGGCTAACCACGCCGTGTTGGAGGGCCTGATGTATTCGCTGCTGAACGAGAAATTCACGATAAAGCGGTTTCTCGAGAGCGAAACCAACCAGTATACCGAAAGCGACAAGTTCAACCGCGTTGACATTCTTGCCGAGAACGAGAAAGGCGAGTTGACCATCTTTGAGATACAGAACACCCGCGAGTTGACTTATTTCCACCGCATACTCTATGGTGTGTCGAAGGTAATCACCGACTTCATGGGCCTTGGCAACGATTATGACAAGGTAAAGAAAGTATACTCCATCAATATCGTCTATTTCACCCTAGGCCAAGCCACTGACTATGTTTATCATGGCAGAACCGTATTCAAGGGCCTGCATGACCCCAATGACATTTTGAGACTGTCCAACCGCCAAAGCGAAGTCTTCTTCGGCGACACCATCGACAAGGGTGCAAAGACGAAACGCGAGGCCGGCGAGATATTCCCGGAATACTACCTGCTCTGCGTGGACAATTTCGACAAACTGGCCGTCAACAACCTGGACGAATGGATTGACTTCCTAAAGACCGGCGAGATCAAGGACACGGCCAAGGCGCCGGGACTGCGCGATGCCCGTAAATGTCTTAACATAGACAAACTCACCACAGAAGAGCGCAAGGACTACATCCGCCACATGGAAAACCTTCGCTATCAGCGCAGCGTCATCAAAACAGGATATGACGACGGCTGGCAGGAAGGTAAAGCAGCAGGAATGGAAGCCGGGCGAGAAGAAGGTATGAAAGCCGGATTAGAACAAGGACTCGAGCAAGGCCATGCAGAAGAGAAATTGGCTATCGCCCGTAATCTTTTGGCAGCGAATATCCCTGTTGAAATCGTAGCCCAGTCTACCGGACTTTCTGAAGATGAGATACGGAATTTGCCTACGCCAATCGCCTGAACGCACGTATGGAAGCCATGGAAAAGGGTATGAGAAACAAAACTTTCCTGCTTACATACGTCGGAAATTCGCCACTTGCCGAGAACGAACATGCCGATGTGTTTCCCTGCCAAGTCCCCTTGGATGACATGTTTGCATAAGGACAGTGCTCGTAAATATTCGCCCCCAAAACCGCATCATACGAGTATTCGGCCTTGCACACTCGAGTATTCGGGCCGAATACCGCAGTATTCAAGCCCGAATACTGTTGTGTTTTAGCCCGAATACCCGGGTCTGCAAGGCCGAATACTCAAGTCCGCAAGCCCGAATACTGAAATGCTCTAGGCGGGGGCTACAAATTGTCTTTGATGGATTTTTGAATTTTAGCCAAGCAGATTTCACTTGCTTTCTGAAGGAGCATAGCGGGCTATGCGACTGGGAAAGGAAGGGAAAGATGCCGGATAAAAACAAAAAGACACAAAGAGCAACCTGTCTAAAATACAAATTCAGGGATGCGTGGAATTTGTAGAACACGCCTACAGAAAAACCGCCTTTCGGAAGAAGCCGAAAGGCGGTGTGCGTCGGGCGGTACGGCAGGATTAGTCGTACCAGTTGAGTCCCTCCTCGTAGTTGTCGAAGTCTATCGACTCGGTGACCCCTACCCTACGCAAGGTGCGGAGAACCAGCGCCTGCTCTGCGGGCGGCATGGCCCGCGTGCCGCGCCGCCGCTCGAAATAGGTGCTTCGCGAGAAGCGATGGATGAGCGTGCGCGAGAACTGCTCGTACTGGTCGGGGTACATACGTTTCTGCATGGCAGTGAACCCGCGGGCGTAGCGCACAAGGGCTTTGCTGCGGTAGTAGCGGCAAGCCTCGTCTTTGCTGCATTGTGACGGGTTGACGATACGGAACTGATCGCATGTCGTGAGCAACTCTTTGTAGGCCACTTGTCTCAGACAATTGTCAGACACGGGGCAATCGGTATGCTGGCAAGCCGCATACTCATAGGGGATGGTGGAATGAAGAATTTTTGGCATAATTGTGATTTTGTTTTTTGTTGGTGCGGCAAAAGTACGGTTTCTCGCGCGTAGCGGCAAGCCTTTCCCGACGTTTTTGCGGACACCGGTAGATAGACTTATAGATAAAGATATGGGGCATCGCACAAATCGTAGACAAATTCGCGAAAAATGCAATCGTTGCTTGACAAGACACTCTTCCGAAAATAACAGCCTATTGTTGTGCATAAATCAAAGAAAAATACGTATCTTTGTCCCAATAGTAGTTTTCTTCCCCTCAGGAGGAGAACGGAGAGACATTGTCATTCACACGCTGTGTGGAATATTTGAAACACTATTTTTTCAGATACAATCATGGACGCAATATACGCTTTGAGTAGTCTTCTGCATTCATTCCGTATGTATGCACCTAATGACATAACGTAGGACGGAAATATGACGCAGGATTGCTCACATTCCCTTTCTGCAGCCGGTGTAGACCAGCGTCTACCCAAGGGCATCCGCATCGTCGGGGCTGACCATCCGTCGGCCTCGAGTATAGAAGGAACGTCCCAAAGCCAGCCCATGGTAGCGAGGAAAAATCCGGCCGACCACCCCACCTCCTGGAGTTATCTTTTCCTGCAGCACATGGCCGCCAAGCGGCTGCACCGTTGGCTTGACACCTACAATCAGCCCACCATCCGCCAACCCTTTTTCATCCACCAGTCCTTCCGCTACCGCTACAAGGACGAGGAGCGTCAGCGCGGCATCCGGAAGGAGCAGGTACCGTCGGTCAGCGGCCTTGTCTTTCTGCAAGGCACAGTCAGAGACCTGCAACACTTCCTGAAAGAATATTTCCCCCAGTACCATCTCGTCAACGATTGCAGTACGGGCCGTCCGGCCTCCATACCCGACGCCGTCATGCAACCCTTCATGAACGTGATGCGCACCCACCCCGACCACCTCACCTTCCTGCACGACCCCTTCGAGCGTTTCGCCCGCGACCACACCCTTCTGCGCGTACTCACCGGCCCCTTCGCCGGCTACGAGGGCTATATCGTCCGCATCGACCGCGACCGCCAGCTCGTGTTCGACTTCGGAGGACGTGCCGTGGCGATACGGGGGGTCCATAAGGAGGCGTTTGAGGAGGTGTGAAAAGAGGATTCTTTGAACAGAATACACTATTGCCAATTGTTTTTAGAGGCGCTTTCGCTTCTAAGAAGAAATCAACAAAACGATGGTTAATAATACGGATAACAAGCGAATAGCAAAAAACACGTTGTACCTTTATCTCCGAATGTTCATATCATTGGCATTGTCGTTGGTGACAGGCCGAGTGGTTTTGCAAACGTTGGGAGTGGAGGATTATGGCATCAATGCTGTTGTCGGCGGTGTAATAGGTATGTTTGGGGTCATACAGGTGTGCATGATAGGTGCCACGTCTCGTTTTATAACCTACGAACTGGGACGAGGAGATGAGCGACGCTTGAAAGATACCTTTTCTACAACATTGACTCTCCATATAATAATTGCCTTAGTCCTGTTTGTCATCCTTGAAACGATAGGATTGTGGATGGTCAATTACAAACTGGTGATTCCCGAGGGGCGAATGTTCGCCGCTAATTGTATCTATCAGTTTAGTATTGTATCACTCATGTTTGGAGTGACCCAGACACCTTATAGCTCGGCAATCGTCGCACATGAGAAGATGGATGTCTATGCTTATTTTGACATTTTGAATACAGTGTTGAAACTGGTAATCATCTATCTTTTGCTGATAGGCAATATGGACAAGTTGATTCTTTATGGCTTGTTGACTTTTTGTGTGTCAACGCTCATCATGGTGCTGAACCGTGTGTACTGCCTACGCCATTTTCCCGAGACTCATTATCATTTTATTTGGGATAAATCCCTGATAAAACCGATATTTGCATTTTCGGGATGGGATATACTTGGGAATGTTGCTGTAATGGCAAGAGGAGAGGGTATTACGATTTTGATAAACCTGTTTTTCGGTACGGCATTGAATGCAGCTGCAGGCATTGCCAATACTGTGACGGGTGCCGTAGGAGGTTTTTCTGCAAATATAATTATGGCTATCAAACCCCAAATCATCAAGCGTTATGCTGATGGAGAATATGAGGCAATGGTAAAACTCGCTCATGAAGGTACTGTCTTGAGCTTTATCCTCATGACCCTTTTGACCATCCCTTTGATGTCGGAGATACATTTCGTATTGAATCTTTGGTTGGGTATCGTACCCGATTATGCTTGTGTGTTTACGAATCTGGTGTTGTTGTTCAGCATCATAGGATGCTTCGCAAGTGTAGTAATGGATATCGTACATGCCACAGGGCGAATCAAGAAGACAAGCCTCACCAATGGAACGATTTATATATTGGTGCTTCCTGTCACATATGTCGCTTATAGGTTAGGAGCACCAGCATGGATTCCCTTTGCCTACAATGCTTTTGCCTTGTTTATAGGCACAATGTGCAACATATACTATATGACCACATATATACCCCAACTCAAAACTTGGGATTATTTCAAGCGGACGGTACTGCCATGCTTTTTCTTGTTTGTTGCAGTGGAGATACCTGTTCTTGTCGTGCATAATTGTATGGAAGAGGGATGGATGCGGTTTATAATTTCAGTATGTGTTTCTTCTCTATTTGTTGGCTTGCTTGGGTACAAGTTTATGATAGACAAAGAAATGCAAATAAAAATTGTTGCCAAAATTAAAAATAAAATATGGTAATGACAATAACGCATTTTAAACACAAGGTTTACAGCCGTCTTGTGCGAATAATGACTACTAGGATTTGTTTTCGCAAGTTGAATGCGAAAGAGCCTTTAGAATTACAGACTTATGATGGCGGAAATGAAGGCTTGCATCCTTCTTGCCTTTACTTTTCTAATGGTTGGAATGGATATAAATTTTGGTTTGTATTTACTCCTTATAAAGACATGAATGATGCCATAGAGAATCCATGTGTTTATGTGTCACTAGATGGAGAACATTTTGAACCGGTAAGTGGTGCTAATCCTTTGGATGATATACTCCTGTCGAAAGAACAAGAGTACAATTCTGATCCTGAGCTGGTGTATAATTCTGATTTGAATCGCATTGAATGTTGGTGGCGAAGAGTGCAAAGAGATAAATATCCGACAGAGGATGGTAAGAATAGAGAAATAATATATCGCCGATATACTTATGATGGAAAAACATGGTCTGATAAAGAAGTGATGCTCAACTTGAAGAACTCTTTCAATGAAACACGAATGTGTATCAGTCCCGCACTGGTTTACGAGGATGGAATTTATCGTATGTGGTGTTCTTCTGCAGAGGATTTTGAAGGTAAGCATCGTACCATCAATTATTATGAGTGGAAAGAGGGGACATCCCCAATACTCAAATGTAAGCGCACATTATGCAAAGGCATCATATCTCATATAGATGTCATCAAGTCTGAAGATAAATATTGGCTTATAGGAAATGATGTTTCGAAAGAAGGATTTCCTTTAAGGCTTTATTCTTTTAATTCTCCTTTGGACCCTATGTATAAGTACGAGGGCGTTGTATTGTCAAAAGGCAAACGTGGACGTTGGGATGAGCGTGCAATATATCGTCCATCTGTTGTGCTTGTCGAAAGTATGCTTTGGCTTTATTATAGTGCTTATGGTTGCAATCCGAATACCACAAATCATGTTGGTTTGATAAAAGCTTCCAGTTGGAAACAATTGCAACGTTGCTACTTACGGAATAGGTTTAATGGTAGATGCTAATTTTATGTTATGAATCAGAATGTTTCTTCTATTATATCTTCTGTCCGTTTTCCTTTAGCGATTATGGTGGTTTATGTCCATTCATTTGGTGAAGGAAACGTTATTATAAGTGAAATTGATTGGCGAAGTTTTTCTTATGCAAATTTTTATGATTTGATACGAGTCCTTGTGAGTAGTACGATTTCGGGAATAGCTGTACCTTCATTCTTTTTAATCTCTGGCTACCTGTTCTTTCAGGGGTTGGAAAATTGGAATTGGGGAATATGGAGGGCTAAAATCGCTCGACGCATACACACTTTAATGATACCCTATTTGCTTTGGAATGTTTTGAGGTATCTGTTTAATGTTCTTACAATGGGAGCTCTCTTTGTCCATGGACATAAAATGGAGCAATTTCAAGTTTGGTTGTCTGAGAACACAGGCTTGTTTGCGTTTTGGGCAATGCCTACAACTGGAATGCCTGTACATACTCCCTTTTGGTTTATAAGGGATCTCATTGTGCTTGTTGTTTTGTCCCCTTTGAGTTATGTTCTTCTCAAAAAGAAAATCACTGGGCGAATAGTTATAGGCATCTTGTTTATTCTATATGTGGGACATTTTGTGCCAACATTACCAGGCTTGAGTATGTCTGGTTTGCTGTTTTTCAATTTAGGATGCTGGTTTGCCGTCAGAAATAACAGTATCTATAGGGGCTTTTGTCAAAATTCGGGGGGGGGGGGG
>CAVFEZ010000070.1:10304-12196 GCA_963621665.1 Akkermansia muciniphila
TGTCAAAATTGGGGGGGGGGGGGAACCATCCTTTTATCAGTAACACTGGTAGTATTGGCTGTTGCCAGCTTTGGCACACCATATAGCCTATATGTAACCCCTTGGATGATTATATTTACGATGCTTGCATTTTATCAGTTATTTAGTCGTTATGTGTCAGCAAATAAGATAATCATTCCAAAGTTTTTAGGTGATGCAAGCTTTTTCATTTTTGCATTCCATATGTTCTTAATCATTATAGGAGGGTTATTAGTGGATTTTTTCGATATACCGAAAGTTGAGAATCCGATATTGAAAATTGTGTTGTTTTTGATAAATCCTCTATTGACAGCCTTTGCCTGTGTTTTTATTCATTTGTTTCTAAAACGGAATGTACCAAAGCTGTGTAATATATTAGGACGGTAAATGCTATTTGCTTGTAAAATGAGAATTGGCAGATATGAGCTTAATGTTATCTATGTTAGATTTTAGTTTGCATTTGCATAAAAATAACAACTATGCCTAAAATTAGAGTTTTATATTATATGCCTGTTGCATATGGCACACTTCAAGACCGCCTATCTTGGGTAAAAAGAGCTAAGTTTAGAGGTGAACTTATGTATTGTATATTAGATACAGAAAAATATGGCTGTAAAGTATTGGCTCCAGAAACTAAAAGATATGGTGTCGCTTCTAAAAAACTAAATATTTATTATACTTGGCAATTGATAAGAACGGCTAAACAATATGATGTGGTTTATTCTCCTTATTATCAAGGTCTGGAATGGCTCATTTACTTAAAGGCAATAGGGTTGTTTCGGAAGAAAATAGTGGTTTGGCACCATAATCCAATAGAAGAGGCACCTAAGAAATTTCTTTCTTGTCTTAGAAGAAAGCTGTTTTTCGGAGGGTGTGACGCTCTATTGTTTTTTACAAAGACACTCAGAGAACTAAGTCTAAACAAGGGATGCTCTTCTGAAAAAATGTTTGTTGTGGACTGGGGGCCAGACATAGCATACTTTGACAATATTCGAATTGTTTATTCTCAATGTAAGGGTAATTATTTGATGTCGGGGAGCGATTCTCGGGATTTTGATACTGCAATTGAGGCTTTTTCAAAAGAACCATCTATTGATTTTGACGTTTATCCGCCTACGGAGGATTTGTATGATAAGTATAGAAATTGTTATGATAACATACAAGTTTTTAAGTTGGAACATAACAACGTAGGTTATGAAAAGGTCGCTAAAATTACAGCTCATTGTAAGGCTGTAATAATCATAACCAAGCCTGTTCCTGGTCGCAAGTTACCTTCGGGGCTTACTTCTATCTGTGAGGCTGTCGCTTTAGGTAAGCCTTGTATCATTACCGATAATCCTTATTTTAGTGACGAGATGCGTCATGCTGGATTTGCTAAATTTGTGAAGGTTGGTGATGTTGAGGGCATTAGAAAAGCAATCATTGAGTTGGAAGAAAATCCGAAGTTGAGACTTCAAATGTCAGAGGCGGCTCTGGCTTATGCTTACAAATATAGCTCGGAAAATACAGCAAAACAGTTGGTGGAAATCTTCAAAAATGTATTGAAAAAATGATAATAGACTATTTGATATTGAAGGCATATTCAATTTGGAAACGTGTAGAACGCAAGGCTGAGTGGCTTCTCTACCAAAGGATAAGAAATGAGTTTAAGGCTATAGGTGAAAGTTCACAATTTTCCTATTTGAATTCAAGAATATCAGGAAAGAGTTTTATTGTAATTGGAGACAGATGTACGTTTGGTGCTCATCTTCGTATGGATGCTGTAACTAAGTATGGTAAACAGAATTTTAACCCAAGACTTAGCCTGAATAATTCATAGAAACAAAAAAAGAAGCGCAATTCTTTTGCCACATTAGCAAAAGTGAGTACCTTTA
>CAVFEZ010000071.1:0-12188 GCA_963621665.1 Akkermansia muciniphila
TCGACTTGCACTATCTTTCAGTCGCATAGCCCGCTATGCTCCTTCAGAAAGAAAGAGAAATCTGCTTGGCTAAAATCCAAAAATCCATCAAAGGCAATTTATAGAACCCGCCATATTCTTTTTGTTCAAAGGCACGAAAGACATGCCGGCTGTCAGTTTTCTTCCCAGAAGGAGGGGGTGAAGATGACCAGCACGCTGAATATCTCCAGACGGCCGACGAGCATCAGCACCGAGCAGATCCACTTGGCGAAGACGGGCAGTACCGACCACGACATGGTAGGGCCTATTTCCAGACCGAGTGTCGGGCCGACATTGCCCAGACAGCTCAGCGTGATGGTGATGGCATTGGTATTGTCGATGCCCGACGCTATCATCACAAACGAGCAGATGAGGCAGAGTATGAGGTACACCGAGAGGTAGGCCAGCAGGGTGACGCGCTTGCTGCCCGGCACGTTGACCCCGTCGATGCGCATGGGAAGCACGGCGTTGGGATGGAGTATCTGCCGGAACTCGTTCTTGATCACCTTGAGCAGCATCACGCCGCGGATACACTTCAGGCCGCCGCTCGTGGAACCCGAACAGGCACCGAAGAACATGCAGATGGCCAGCACCACCCAGGTGACGTGCGGCCACTGCCCGGCATCGTCGCAGACAAAGCCCGTGGTGGTGAGGAACGACACGACATGGAACACGCTCGAGCGGAACGCCTGTTCCAGGCCGTAGTGGTTGCGCCATATCAGTTCGATCATGATAAAGACTGTCGTGGCGGCGACCAGCCAGAAATAGAAGCGGAACTCACTGTTGGCCAGCAGCGTCTTCACCCTGTGGCGGGTGGCCGTGACGTAGAGCAGCGTGAAGTTGACACCCGACACGAAACAGAAGAAGGTGAGCACGTACTGTATCAGCGGTGAGAGTCCCATCGTACTGCTGGTGGTGGAAAATCCTCCGGTAGCGGCCGATGCCATAGAGTAGTTGACACTGTCGAACACGCCCATCCCCGCCAAATAGAGACAAGCGGCACAGGCGATGGTGATGATGATGTAGACAATCCAGATCCACTTGGCACTCATGCTCAACCGGGGGTGCAGTTTGGTCTTGATCGGTCCGGTGACCTCGGCGGAGAACACTTTGACCGAACCGCCGACAAGCGAAGGCAACAGGGCAATGGTGAAGAAGACGATACCCAGACCGCCGATCCACTGCATGAGCGAGCGCCAGAACAGCAGGCCGTGGGGCACGGCGCTGAGGTCGTCGATGACGGTCGCTCCGGTCGTGGTAAATCCCGACATGGTCTCAAAGAAGGCATCGGTGAAATCGGTCAGATAACCGCTGATAAGAAACGGCAACGTGCCGAACAGACTGAATATCACCCAAGTGAGCGTCACTACAAGATAGGCGTCGCGCCGGGAGAGCGTATTGTCGTTGTCTAATCCGAGCAAGCGGAGCACAAATCCGCCGAAGGCTGTGATGAGAACGGTGAAGAGGAATGCCACCGTATCGTCTTCGCGGTAGTAGAAGGCCACCGCGAGGCAGAGGGAGAGGAGCGCGGCTTCGATGAAAAGCAGCGACCCGAGAATCTTGTATATGATTTTCCAGTTGATCATAAGAACAGTTTTTCGACGTTCTTCATGTTCAACTTATGGCAGAACACCACCACCGTGTCTCCGGCCTGTATCTGTGTGCGTCCGGAGACGAGTATGCCCTGTCCGTCGCGCACAAGTCCGCCGATGGTCATACCCTTGGGCAGACCCAGTTCGGCAACGGGTTTTCGGGTGATGCGCGAGCCTTCCACGGGGATGAATTCGGCCACATCGGCATTGGCGGTCATCAGAAACCGCACGTTGTGCACGTTGGCGTCGAGCATCAGTTGGTAGATGTGGCTGGCGGCGATGACCTTCTTGTTGATGATGGTGCCGATGTCGAGGCTGGCGGCCATGCTCACATAGTCTACGTTCTCGACCATGGCCACGGTCTTCCGCACCCCGAGCCGTTTGGCGGTAAGACAGGCGAGGATGTTGGTCTCGGCATTGCCGGTGAGCGCGACGAAAGCCTGTGTATTCTTGATGCCCTCCTCGATGAGGAGCGACAGGTCGCGTCCGTCGCCGTTGATGACCAGAACGTGTGAATTGTCGAGCAGGTCGTTGAGGCGCTCGCAGCGGGCCTCGTCGGTCTCGATGATCTTCACGTTCATATATTCGGGCATGGTCTTCACGGCCCTTACCGCCGTAGCGCCGCCGCCCATGATCATGACATTGCGCACATCGACGTAGTGTTCCTTGCCGACAATCTGGCGGACGTAGGGGATATACTGTCGCGTGGTCATGAAGTAGGCCATGTCGTAGAGATGCAGCACATCGTTTCCGCCGGGAATGATGGTCTCGCCATCGCGCTTGACGGCCACGATATGATAGGGGTCGTCGGGTCCGCAAAGGTCTCGGAGCGGTTTGTCGAGTATCTCGCACTGCTCGCGCAGTTTGATACCCAGCATGACGAGTGCCCCGTCGTGCACGTCCCAGCGCTGCCGCACCCACGACATCTTCAGTCCGTTGTTGATGTCCTTGGCGGCCAGCATCTCGGGGTAGATGAGCCGGTCGATGCCCATGCCCGCAAAAAACTCCTGTGAGGCGGGGTCGATATACTCGGCGTTGTCTATCTTGGCGACAGTCTTGCGGGCGCCGAGCGCCTTGGCCAGCACGCAGGCCGTCATGTTGAGGTTCTCGTCGGGCGTGACCGAGATGAAGAGGTCGGCGTGTTGTGTGCCGGCTTCGCGCAGCGCCTTGATGCTCGTGGCCGAAGCCTGGAGCGTGAGAATGTCGAGGCTGGGGTCGATACGGGCAATGCGCTCCTCGTCAGCGTCGATGAGCGTGATGTCCTCATGGTCGCGGGAAAGCAGCCGTGCCAAATGCGTACCGATGGCGTATGCGCCGGAGATGATGATTTTCATTGTCGCAATATATAGATGTGCGGGGGGATGGGCGTCACCCCACGATGGCCTTCCTGATGCTGTCGGCGTCAAGTCCGACGATATGGCGCAGTTCGGCGACGGTGCCGTGCTCCACAAAGTCGTCGGGCAGTCCGAGACGTGTCACGGCAGGATGGTAGCCGTGGTCGTTCATCCACTCCAGGACGGCAGAGCCCATGCCTCCGGCCAGCGCACCGTCTTCCACGGTCACGATGCGGGGATAGCGGGTGGCCACCTCCTCGAGAATGTCAGTATCGAGTGGCTTGGCGAAGCGCATGTCGTAGTGACCGACGCTGAGCGCCGGCTCTTCCTGTTCGAGCGCGCGGATGACTTGCTCGACATCGTTGCCCAGCGGACCGTAACTCAGCACGGCCACGTCGCGGCCTTCGCGGAGCCGGCGTCCGCGTCCGACGGGAATCTCCTCCAGCGGACAATGCCAGTCGGCGAGCGCGCCCCGGCCCCGGGGATAGCGGATGACAAAGGTGCCGTGTCCCGGCAACTGGGCCGTGTACATGAGGCGGCGCAGTTCGTGCTCGTCCATCGGAGAGGCCAGCGTGAGATGGGGTACGGTGCGCAGCGAGGCGATATCGAAGACACCGTGATGGGTGGGTCCGTCCTCGCCGACCAGTCCGGCCCGGTCGAGGCAGATGACGACGGGGAGCGACAGCAGGGCCGCGTCGTGTATGATATTGTCGTAGGCGCGCTGCGCAAACGAACTGTAGATATTGCAGAAAGGTACAAGGCCGTCCTTGGCCATGCCGCAGGAGAAGGTCACGGCGTGGCCCTCGGCGATGCCGACATCGAACACGCGGTCGGGCATGGCCTTCATCATGATGTTCATGGAGCAGCCGGTGGGCATGGCCGGTGTCACGCCCACGATGCGGTCGTTGGTGCGGGCCAGTTCGAGCAGCGTGTTGCCGAACACGTCCTGGTACTTGGCCGGCTGCCCGTCTGAGCCGTCGCCGAGCCGCTCTCCGGTAGCGGCATCAAACCGTCCCGGGGCGTGCCAGATGGTGGCGGCCTTCTCGGCTGGTTCGTATCCCTTGCCCTTGGTGGTGTGCAGGTGGAGCAGTTTGGGTCCCCGCATGTCCTTGATCTGGCGCAGCACGCGCACCACCTCGCCCACGTCGTTGCCGTCGAAAGGCCCGAAGTAGCGTATGTTCATGCCCTCAAACACATTTTGCTGGTGGCTGAGGGCCGACTTCAGGGCGTTGTTCAGACGGATGAGTCCTTTGCGACGGTCGTCGTTGAGGTAGCCGCGCTCGTGCAGCCACTGCGACAGACGGTAGCGCAGGCGGTTGTAGGTGGCGTTGGTATCAAGGTTGAGGAGATATTTCTCCATTCCGCCCACGGCGCGGTCGATGCTCATGTCATTGTCATTGAGCACGATGAGCAGGTCGTTGGGGGAGGACGATACGTTGTTGAGCCCTTCGAAGGCCAGTCCGCCGCTCATGGCGCCGTCTCCGATGACGGCCACCACATGACGGTGGTCATGCCCTGTGCGGCGTGCGGCGATGGCCATGCCGAGGGCGGCAGAGATGGAGTTGGAGGCGTGTCCGCAAGCGAAGGTGTCGTACTCGCTCTCAAGGGGCGAGGGAAACGGGCGCACGCCGTGCAGCTTGCGGTTGGTGCAGAAATTCTCGCGGCGGCCGGTGAGTATCTTGTGGCCGTAGGCCTGGTGCCCGACATCCCACACGATGCGGTCGTCAGGGGTGTCAAACACGTAGTGCAGGGCTACCGTCAGTTCTACCACTCCAAGCGAAGAGGCGAGATGGCCAGGGTTGACCGAGAGTTCCTCTACAATATCGTGGCGCAATTCGCGGCATACCTCCGGCAGCTGTGCGGCATCGAGCCGTCGCAAGTCGGCCGGGTATGCAATCTGGCTGAGCAGTCTGTAACTGTTGTTTTCCTTCTGCATTTGCATCTATATGGGCGTGTACTGTAAAAATCACTTTGGCGGGGCCGCATCCCGGTCGCAATGTCCTGTGCCGGATTTCTGTCTTGTGCGGGCCCGCCTAAACTTTGCAAACTTACTCATTTTTTTTGAACTATTGGCAAAACGGGGATAAAAATACGGGTACTCACCGTCTGTGCCGCCCTCTGCGGTGGCAGAATGACATTTGTGCGGCATGTCGGGCAAGTGTGAAAAAACGAAGACAAAAGGCAAAAAAGAAAGGGCGGGGAACTGTATATACCAAAAAATGATTACTTTTGCACCGCAAACCAATGTCAAACAAGTTTATGGACGATTACCACGCGGAAAATATGAACCTGTAAGGCAGGGAGCGGGCTTGCAAGCACAGCCGTTCTCCCTACCTTATAAATCATGGAGAAAAGGCTGTATGAGAACACTATGGAATACGAACAACACCCTTAAGGCCATTGACGAATGGCGACCCGGCTGTTGGATACAGGTGACTTGCCCCACCGAAGAAGACCAGGAATACCTGGAAGAGAAATTCAATATACCCGACTATTTTCTTTCCGACATCAGCGATACCGACGAGCGTGCCCGCTATGAGTACGACGACGGATGGATGCTCATCATCCTCCGTATACCCTACGTCAAGGAGATACGCTCGCGCACGCCCTACACTACCGTGCCGCTGGGTATCATCCACAAGCGCGATGTCACCATCACCGTGTGCTACTATGAGACGAACATGATGATAGACTTTGTATCCTATCACCAGAAGCGCGGCGAGGGGTTCACCGACTATGTCGACATGATTTTCCGTCTCTTCCTCTCCTCGGCCGTGTGGTATCTGAAACGTCTGAAACAGATCAGCGCACTCATCGAAAAAGCCAAGCACAATCTCGACCACAACGTCAACAACGAGTCGCTCATCGCCCTTTCGCGACTGCAGGACTCGCTCACCTATTTCGCCACCTCCATCCGGGGCAACGAGACACTGTTGGCCAAACTGAAATTCAAACTGCAGGTCGACGAACTTGATGCCGACCTCATCGAGGACGTCAACATCGAGATGACGCAGGCCCGAGAGACCACCAGCATCTACTCCGATATCCTCGAGTCGACCATGGACACCTACTCCTCAATCATCAACAACAACATGAACACCGTGATGCGTACGCTCACCTCCGTGTCCATCATCATGATGATCCCGACGCTCATCTCCTCGTTCTTCGGCATGAACCTCGTCAACGGCATGGAAACCTCGCCCGTAGGCTTCCCCATCGCCCTCGTATTGTCGGTGTTCGTGTCGGGACTTTCTTGGGTGATATTGCGCCACAAGAGGCTCATATAATGGAGAAAATACAAAAAAATCGGTTTTTCTTGCGCAATTACATATTTTTTATTTAAGTTTGCACAACATATTAACATTGCACATACCACACAGACAATCCGTAAAACGACACCATGGAGAAACACAAGTGCCGGTATGTATAGAACAAACCATTGTCATAAACTTAAAACAGTGAAATGATGGACTCTCAAGAGAAAGCCCCGCTGCAGGGTGCAACAGAAGAAGTGAAGGGCGAGGCTACGGCCCCCATCCAAGTGGAAAACGCCAACGACGACACCGCCGGACAGCAGGCGCAAGCCGCAGAGACCACCGCACAGGCTCCCGTATCCGAACCTCAGACATCTGAAAAGGAAGCACCTACGGCCAAAGTATACAAGACCAAGCAGGATGTCATCAGCCGGCTCAAGGAGATCATCGCCAACGACGAAGCCCCCAAGAAAGACGAAATCGACACGCTGAAGACCGTCTTCTACAAACTGCACGTGGCCGAGCGCGAAGCCAGCTTCAAGAAATTCATCGAGGAAGGCGGAGAACCGGAGGCTTACCAGATACATCCCGATGAGGATGAGGAGACCTTCAAGGCTGAAATGGCCGTCGTCCGCGAAAAGAGAGCCAAGATTTTCCAACAGCAGGAAGAGGAAAAACAGGCCAACCTTGAGAAGAAACTTGACATCATCAACAAGATAAAGGCCATGGCCACGTCACCCGACGAGGCCAACAAATCATACAACGAATTCAAGGAACTGCAGCAGCAGTGGCGCGACATCAAGTCGGTACCTGCCGAAAAGGCAGCCGAACTGTGGCGCAACTACCAGCTCTATGTGGAGCAGTTCTACGACCTGCTCAAACTCAACAGCGAGGCACGCGAATACGACTTCAAGAAAAACCTTGAACAAAAAACCGAACTCTGCGAGGCCGCCGAGAAACTGACCGAAGACCAGGACATCATCTCCGCCTTCCGCCAGTTGCAGGAACTGCACCAGCAGTACCGCGAAACCGGTCCGGTAGCCAAAGACCTGCGCGAGCAGATATGGACCCGCTTCAAGACCGCCTCGACCATCATCAACAAGCGTTACCAGCAGCACTTTGAGGAACTGCGTGCCAAAGAGGAAGAAAACCTCAACCGCAAGACCGCACTCTGCGAACAGGTAGAGACCATCGCCGCACAGGAATGCAAGAACGCCGGAGAATGGGAAAAGCAGTCGAAGACCATCATCGCCCTGCAAACAGAGTGGAAGACCATCGGATTTGCACCGCAGAAGATGAACGTCAAGATCTTCGAGCGCTTCCGCGCCGCCTGCGACGATTTCTTCGGACGCAAGGCTGCCTACTTCAAGGAGATGAAACAGGCCTACGCTGACAACGCCGAGAAGAAGCGCCAACTCGTAGAACAGGCACAGGCCCTGGCCGACAGCACCGACTGGAAGGCCACCAGCGACAAGCTCGTTGCCCTGCAGAAGGAATGGAAGACCATAGGGTCGGTACCCAAGAAGATCGGTGACCAACTCTGGAACGACTTCCTCACCGCCTGCAACAAGTTCTTCGATGCCCGCAACGCCGCCAAGTCGGGAACACGCAGCGAGGAGAGCGCCAACTTGGAGAAAAAGAAGGCTGTCATCGAGAAACTCAAGGCCATCACCGCCGAGACGACCGACAATGTACAGGCGACCGTACAGGCTCTTGTAGAAGAATACAACGCCATAGGCCACGTACCCTACAAAGAGAAAGACAAAATCTACGACGAGTACCATGCCGTGCTCGACAAACTCTACAAGGAACTGAACGTCACCATCGCGCGCCGCCGTCTCGACAACTTCAAGAACAATCTCCGCAATGTCGCCAAGCGCGGCGAGGATGCCCTCACCGGCGAGCGTGGCCGTCTGACCCGCCGCTTCGAGCAGCTCCGTCAGGAGATACAGACCTACGAGAACAATCTCGGCTTCCTCAACGCAAGTTCGAAGAAGGGCAACAGTCTCATCGACGAGATGAACCGCAAGGTGCAGAAACTCAAGGACGAGCTCGAGCTGGTACGCCAGAAGATCAAGGCCGTCGACAAAGAAAACCAATAAAGGGGCTCATTCATAGCGTCCCTACGCAAAGAGCGGAAAGAGAAAACATACATTCTCTTTCCGCTCTTTGCGTTTCCTATAGGGTGATGTGTGTCCGAGTCTGACATCAGCGCGGCCGTGCTCAACGGTCGAGCACGCGCCCCTGGATGTGGGCCAGCACCCGGTCCTTGTAGTTGTCGCCGATAGGGATGGAAGCACCGTCGGCCATTTGCACGGAGGTCTTGCTGACACTACGCACCCGGTCCATATTGACCACATACGAACGGTGTATCCGCAGAAAGCGCGGTTCGGGCAGACACTCCTCCAGTTTGCGCAGTCGCAGAAAGGTGACCACACTCTGTCCGTCGGCCAAATGGATGTTCACATACTCGTTCATGGCCTCCACATAAGCGATGTCGGCAATGTCGACACGCACCTGACGGTGGTCAGACCGCACGTAGATATAGTCGGCTTGCGGTTGCTCCTGCGGCTGCGAGACTTTCAGGTCGTACTGCCGTTTCACCTTCTTGGCCGCCTCCAGGATATCGTCGAAACTGAAAGGCTTCAGCACATAGTCCACCGCACTGACCTTGTACCCCTCAATGGCATAGTCGGGATAGGCCGTGGTGAACACCACAAGCGGCGGCTGCTCCAGCGAACGCACGAAATCGAGTCCGTTGAGGTCGGGCATATTGATGTCGGTAAAGACAGCATCTACCTGTTGCTCCTCTATGATGCGCGCCCCCTCATAGGCATCATGACAGACGGCTACCACTTCGAGAAAGGGAACGCGCGAGAGATAGGTACGCAGTTGTTCGAGCACGAGCGGCTCGTCATCCATTGCAATGCATTTGATCATGTGATGCGGGTATTTTGAGTGAAACGTCGAATTGTCCTTCGGGTTGTTCTATGGTGAGCAGGCTGTCCTCTCCGTAGATGAGGTGCAGACGGCGGCGCACGTTGTCCAGTCCGATACCTGTGCCGTGGTGGTCATCGGCATGACGGCTGTTGGTACAGCGGAAGAGTACATTGCCGTCTTCCACCGTAAGGGCGATGCGTACAAACGACCGCGAGCGATAACTGATACCGTGCTTGAAGGCATTCTCGACAAACGTGACAAAGAGTAGCGGCGGCACCGTCGCCTGGCCACAGTCGTCGGGTAGGTTGATCTCTACATCCACCCCGTCGACATAGCGCAGACGCATGAGCGAGAGATAGTGGCGCATGAAGTCGACGTCATGGGCCAACGGAACAAACGTTTCCGCGCCTTCGCGCAACACATAGCGCATCATCTTTGAGAGGTCAAGGATGGCCGTGCGGGCCTTCTTGGGATCAAGTTCGACGAGGGCGTAGATATTGGTAAGGGTGTTCATGTAGAAGTGCGGATTGATCTGGTACTTCAGATATTCCAACTCCTTCTCCAGACTTTGGTGCTCTATCTCGTGCATGACCCGTTCGTCGCGCTGCGCCTTGAAAAACATCTTCACGCCGATATTCAGTCCGACCATCATCATCGCCACCACAAGGTTGACCATCAACACGGGATTGAACACCTCAAGCATGACCTCCGGATGCATCGCCTCACCGTGCGGTTCGTGGCGGGGTGGGGGCGGCATCAGATAGTATACGTGGGCCGACTCCGACAGACGTAGACGACACTCGCGCCAAAGGTCGGAAGAGAGTCCGAACACCATCAGCCCGATCAGTACCGTCACGCATGCGGCGTAGGTGAAATAGCGTTTGCGGCGCACAAGAAGGGGCGAGAGCAACAGGTCGTGTACAAGGAAGAGGAGGAAGAAGGGCAGTATGCCGAGCCACATGATGCAGACGGCCGTCCAACTGAAGGTGACCGACGATGTGGCCGTGGCCAGATAGTCGAGTGCAATAGGTACGGCGAAGACGATAGTCCACGCCACAGAATAGACGATGGTCTCCTGTCGGCGGATGTCATTCATAGGCTATTCAAAATTAGTGATACCGGCTATGCCCGGTGTCAGGGTTGGCAGAGTATCGTGCAGACACGGTCCTGGAAATTGCGGCCGTTGCGTGTATGCAGCAGTCCGTTGCAGATGATGGAGAAGGCCAGGCGATGGCCATTGGCTGCCGTGCAGTATCCGGCAAGACTGCTCACCCCGCGTACCGTACCTGTTTTGGCGTAGACATTGCCCTTGGTGAACGGGCCGCTCATACGCCGGCGCAACGTACCGTCATTGCCGGCCTCGGGCAACGCCGGGTGCAGGTGCAGATAGATATTGTTGTTGGCAAAAGCGTAGCGCAGCAACCGCACCTCCAGTTCGGCCGACAGATAGTTGTAGAGCGACAGTCCCGAACCGTCGGCAATGGAATAGCGTGAGGGGTCGAGCCCCACCTTGGCAATCAGCCGGCCGATGACGCTGGCTGCATCGTGCGCCGTGGCGCGACGGTTGCCCGTGGAGGCGGCCAACTGGTAGAACATGGATTCGGCATAGAGATTGTCGCTCTGCTTGAGCATCTGCATAAGTATCTGGTCGATAGTATGGAAGCGGCGGGCCACGCAGTAGGCATCGTCGGGCTTTACTCCACTCGACGTGAACGCATCGACCACGATGCCTGCCTCACGGAGCTCGCCAACAAAGCGGTCTACAAACATATCCTTCCGGCTGATGAGCAACGGGGAGAGCACGGGGTTGTCATCGTCATCCCAGCACCAGCCTTCGCCATAGCGGTCGGACGACTTCATGCTCTTGTCGGCATAGATGGTGCCGCGGATGGTATCTACTCCCATCTTGCGCAGACTCTCAACAAACGAGCGGAGGTCGTCGCCGTTGAATTTCGGGTCAAACCCTCCCACGCAATACACGCCTCCCTTCAGCACTCCGTTCTCCACCGTTCCGGTATAGCAGAGGTCGGTCTTGAACTGGTAGCTGCCGCCAAACTTGTCGATGGCGGCAATGGCCGTGACCACCTTCATGGTCGATGCGGGCCGCAGCAACAGACGCTCGTTGTGACAGTAGAGGGCGGAGTCGGCATCGAGGTCGTAAATCATCATGCCTACCTGAGAGGTCTTGAACATGTCGCTCTCCAGCAACCGGTCTATCTGCACGCGCACGGCCTGCGGCCAAGGCATGGAAAGGGTCTCGCGCGGCACACTGTCCAGCACGAGGGTATCGGCCACATCCTCATTTTCATCATCGATGAGTATGGTCTGCGCCTGCAGACTGGCGGCAAGGAGAAGCGCCGCAATACAAAGGAAGATATATCGTTTCATGTTTTGGTGGCAAATGTTTTTGGGGGAGCGTACACTCCGCTCCTGTCATTCTTGTTGGATGCGTTCAACGCTGCGCATGACTTCAGCAATGAAAGCATGGCCGTTTTCGGGCATGACGGCACACTCATGTTCTGCCCCGTAGCGTACCAGTACGTGGGCGGGCCGTAGCAGACGGTGTGGTACATAGGTGGCCGATACGATGTCAGACAGGGGGATGCGGACTTTCCGCGAAAAGCGTCCGCCGTCGACAATCAGTTTACCCGCTTCCCCGTCGAGAACATACACCGTATGGATGAGCCGTTCTATCGTGACAACGGCTTCAGCCACAAACAGCAATGCCGGCAGTACGGCTGACATTCTGCGCTGCAAAAAGAAGAAAAGGGCCACGGCGGCTAACACGACAACCATGGCTATGTGTTCCGCATCGGGACGGCGGTGGAAGGTTCTGCTCATATTCTTTCGACGTGTTCTGTAAATTCCACGCATTTTTAAATTTGTATTTTAGACAGGTTGCTCTTTGTGTCTTTTTGTTTTTATCCGGCATCTTTCACTTCCTTCTTACATAAGATAGGCTGCGCCTCAGCAATTGAAGTAAACTTCATTGCGTTCGACTTGCACTATCTTTCAGTCGCATAGCCCGCTATGCTCCTTCAGAAAGAAAG
>CAVFEZ010000072.1:0-11600 GCA_963621665.1 Akkermansia muciniphila
TAGCGGGCTATGCGACTGAGGAAGGAAGGGAAAGATGCCGGATAAAAACAAAAAGACACAAAGAGCAATCCGTCTAAAATAAAAAAAGATAGTGCGTGGAATTTATAGAATACGCCTGATGCATGCAACGTAGTGAAAACGACATTTATCATTAAAATTTGCATACCATATGATTTTACAGGTCTGCATGCATGCCCGCCCTGTGAAGGAAGGTCATGAGGTAGAGACCTAAAGGTTTTAAGAAATCGAAAAAGCAGTTGCTCCGTGAGGAATGACTGCTTTTTTCATGTCCCCACCTTTCCTTTTATGCCACCATCCTCCCGTTGCAAAGATTATAGGGGAATGAGAAAACATAAAAAGCGTACCGAAAAAACGAAAAAAAACAAAAAAACGAAGAATATTTGTTCACGGATTGTTAAAAGACGAATAAAACAAGTCAAGGTCTGTCCGATTTTGCCATAAAATTCATATCTTTGTAGCAGTTCCAAAGTGTTGAGTGCTATTGCACCGCTCGATACGCCTTGTAAGGGAATAGTTCACCATCTCTTCCCTATCTATAAAAACGACACCTAAAATATGAGTTTGAAGAAAATTGTAAAGTCATTTGCCATATCAGCCATTCTCGCGTTCACTTCACTGCCGACCATGGGACAGGACCTGTTGGCCCGCCAGGCACCGATAGACCGCAAGATGAAGTCAGTCGACACCATCATGCTCAAGAATATCACCGCACGCGAGGAACTCGAATCACCTGCAGCCGACCTTTATCAGAACTGGGACAACCGCTACGCCCACCGCGCCACTGAGTTGCCCGACAAATACCGCATCGATCTCCGTCACTTCTGTATGCCCACCCCCAGCCGCGTGATCACCAGCAATTTCGGTTCACGCTGGGGACGCCAGCACAAGGGACTTGACATCAAGGTCTACATCGGCGACAGCATACGCGCCGCATTCAGCGGCAAGGTGCGCATCGTGAGATATGAGGGCGGCGGCTACGGCAAATACATCGTCATACGCCACAACAACGGCCTGGAGACCATCTACGGCCATCTCTCCAAACAACTCGTTGAGGAAAATCAGGAAGTACGCGCCGGCGAGGTCATCGGCTTGGGCGGCAACACTGGAAGAAGTACCGGTTCGCACCTGCACTTCGAGACCCGTCTCTGCGGTGTGGCCCTCAATCCCGCACTGATGTTCGACTTCCGCGCACAGGATGTCACGGGCGACTACTATACGTTCAATCGCAGCAGTTATGATGCCGAGTCTACCGAGGCCACCCGTCTCCGCGGCAAGCAGGAAACCGGAACGCTGGCACGTGAGAACGGCGATGCCGACTACAGTACCAACGACCGTACCACCTCAGGACTCAACGACCAGGTGGTCTACCACAAGGTGGCTTCCGGAGAGACCTTGGAAAGCATCGCCCAGAAGCGTGGTGTGACCGTAGAGCGTATTTGCCAGCTCAACCATATCCGCCGCACGATGCGCATACGTCCCGGACAGATACTCCGTTGCTCGTAACCGATATTGCGCCGCATGCCTTCATGCGGCCCACACTCCGACACATACAAGGCCAGCCCGTCAGCATAACCACTGAGGCTGGCCTTTCTTACAATCCCAACTTCCGAACACGTCTCCTCAACACAGGCAACAACACATGAACCTGACCCTCTACTCCTTTGCCTTGATCATGGGCGCTATGTGCCTTTCCACGGCCATCATCCTGCTGGGCTGCCGGCGGGGTGACGAGGATGTCTACGTATTCCGGGCCCGCTTTTTTCTGGCCCTCAGCCTTTTGGGTGAGGTGATATGCGATATAGGCGGTTGTATGCTCATGGTGGACGATGTGCCGCTGTCTTTGCTCGACCAGTACGTTGTACCCACCAGTTATTTTGTGCAGGTGTTCCTCATCGGTGCCTATCTCCTGTCGTTGCTCCGTGCCCGCTATACGGTGCTGCGCATCTTGAAGTTCATGTCCGCCCTCTTTCTCGTGATGACCCTTGCCAACATTGTTTGTTACATCACCGTGATGGGAGCGCCGTTTACCCTTAGCCGCTATCAGCAATACTCCACGTCTGATGTAGGCAACATCATACGCTACATACTTTTCTCTGTCTGCATCTGCAGCCTTGTGACCTGTTCGTGGAAGGTGATACCCCATGTCAATGGCCGTGCCCGTCATGTGTTGCGTGCCCAGCGCGGCATGGCTTCGGCGCGGTGTTTCCATGTGATGATCTATGTGTTTCTCATCGCGTTTCTCATCGGTCTGACCGATCTCACCCTGTTCAATACCCGATACCTCATGCTCTTCATTCTCATGTTTTGTTCGCAGGTGTCGGCCATCATGACGCTGAGCATGCGCCCGGTTGTCCGCGTGTCCGTGCAGCCGCAGACGTCCTCGCCGGCTGTCCGTACCTCGGTTCCGTCGTCTTCGCATCCGCATGAGCGTGCGAAGAAGCGGCGCACCGCTTCGGCCCAGCGTACCGACGGATTTTCCCCTCAGATAGAGAAGGCCATAGAAAACTGGTGCCGCCGCGACGACAAACCCTTCATGCGCACTTCAGTCACGCTCAAGGATACGGCCAAGGATATGGAGGTGAGCGCGCGTATGCTCTCCGACTTTCTCAATACGGTGTACGAGTGCAATTTCAACAAGTGGATCAATATGCTCCGCATCGACGAGGTGAAGCGTCTCATGGAGACCCAACCGCACCTCACGATGGCCGAGCTGTCGCAGATGGCAGGTTTCACCGATGCGTCGGCCATGGCCAAGATTTTCAAGCGCATGGTCGGAGAGACTCCGTCGGTCTATAAGGGACGTGTTACGGAGACAGGCGGTGAGCCATCTGTGGAGAAGGAAGAAAAGGGGGAGTAGTCGAATGCCCGTTTTGTCGTGCACCGATATTTTTTTCCGATTGTATCGTTTTTTGTCGTTATCCGGTCCTACCGTCATCAACTGATGGCGGCCCAGTCTACGTGAGTATCCCTCAGTGAGCGGAGGCGTGACCACAGAGCGGCATATTCCGGCCGTGAGCAGGTGGGGTCGGCCTCGATGATTTTCTGGGCTTCCTGTCGGGCGAGCTGCACGAGTTGTCCGTCGCGTGCGATGTCGGCTATTTTCAGGTCGAAGGCGATGCCGCTCTGTTGCGTGCCTTCGAGGTCGCCGGGTCCGCGGAGTTTGAGGTCGGCCTCGGCGATGCGGAAACCGTCGTTGGTCTCGCACATGATGTCGATGCGCTTGCGCGTCTCGGCAGTGAGTTTGTAGTTGGTCACGAGTATGCAGAAACTCTGGTCGGCCCCGCGTCCGACGCGTCCGCGCAACTGGTGGAGTTGCGACAGGCCGAAACGCTGGGCATCGAGGATGACCATGACCGAAGCGTTGGGCACGTTGACTCCGACCTCGATGACGGTCGTGGCAACGAGTATCTGGGTTTCGCCGGCGACAAACTTGCGCATCTCCTCGTCTTTCTCCTTGGGTTTCATCTTGCCGTGCACCTTGCTCAGATGGAATTCGGGAAAGACATCGCAGAGGGCGGCAAAACCGTCTTCGAGATTTTTCAGGTCACTTTTTTCGCTTTCGCTGATGAGTGGGAATACGATGTATACCTGCCGTCCCTGCCGTATCTGTTTGCGTATGCCGTCGTAGAGGCTGGTGGTCTGGGTGTCGTACTTGTGGAGGGTGACGACAGGCTTGCGTCCGGGCGGCAGTTCGTCGATGACGCTCACGTCGAGGTCGCCGTAGATGGTCATGGCGAGCGTGCGCGGTATGGGCGTGGCGGTCATGACGAGGATGTGGGGCGGATTGTCGCTCTTGCCCCACAGTTTGGCGCGCTGGGCCACGCCGAAGCGGTGCTGCTCGTCGATGACGGCGAGTCCGAGCCGGGCGAAGCGTACCGGGTCTTCGAGTACGGCGTGCGTGCCGACGAGGATGTGGGTGCGTCCGGCGATGAGATCGTCGAGCACCTGTTGTCGGCGTTTGCTCTTGACGATGCCCGTGAGCAGGTCTACCTGTATGTCCATGCCGCGCAGGAACGACTGTATGGTGTCCATGTGCTGCTCGGCGAGAATCTCCGTCGGTGCCATGATACAGGCCTGGTAGCCGTTGCCCACGGCGATGAGCATGGCCATGAGTGCCACGAGCGTCTTGCCCGAACCTACGTCGCCCTGCAGTAGGCGGTTCATCTGTCGGCCCGAGCGCATGTCCTCGCGTATCTCGCGTACCACGCGCTTTTGTGCGCCGGTGAGCGGGAAGGGCAGGTTGTTGTCGTAGAAAGTGTGGAACGGTTCGCCTACGCGATGGAGAACGTATCCGCGGTATTTGCGGCGCTGGTCGCTGGCGTAGCGCAGAATGTTGAGTTGTACGTAGAAGAGTTCCTCGAACTTGAGCCGCTGGCGGGCCTTCTGCATCTCGAGGGTGTTGTGCGGGTAGTGTACGCCGCGTACTGCTGCATCGCGCGATACAAGGTGCAGCGGCCCGGTGATGTAGGGCGGCAGGGTCTCTTCGAGCGGTGTGGTGATGCGTGCGAGCATCGTCTTGACCATCTTTTCTACGGCGTGCGAGGTCATGCCGTTTTTCTTCATGGCCTCGGTGGTGGAGTAGTAGGGCTGCATGCCCATCTCGGTGAGTTGCAGGTCGGCGGCGCGGTCGATGTCGGGGTGGGCGAAACTGAACCGTCCGCCGTACATGGCGGGCCGTCCGAAGACGATGTAGTCCTCGCCCGTGTGGTAGGTCTTGTATACGTACTGTGCTCCGCTGAACCATACAAGGTCTACCGTGCCTGTGCCGTCGGAGAAGTGGGCGACGACGCGCTTCTTCCTTCCTCCCATCTCAAACTCCTCGAAACTCAGTATGTGTCCGCGTACCTGCACGAAGGGCATGTCGGGTGTCATCTCGCGTATGGTGTAGATGCGGCTGCGGTCGACATACTTGTAGGGGTAATACTCGAGCAGGTCGCCCCAGGTGCGTATGCCGACTTCCCGCGCGAGGATGTCCTTGCGGTGCGGCCCTACGCCGGGGAGGTACATGATGTCTTGCTGGAGAATGTCGCTCATGGGTCTTGAGGATACGTTTTTTCTGGGGGGACGGACAATATGCTCCGGACCTTCAGAATGATGTCCGTAGCAGTGCTTCGGCTACGGTGAGGTCGAAGGGAGTGGTGATCTTTATGTTCTCGCGGTTGCCTTCCACCATGGCGACGGTGCCGCCGGCGGCCTCGATGACCGATGCGTCGTCGGTGAAGGCCGGGCAGTCGTCGCAGTCGAAGGCTTTCCTGGCGGCAGCGATGCTGAAGGTCTGCGGAGTCTGTACGATGCGGTAGTCGCTGCGCAGCACGTTGTGTCCGCCGCCGTCGGGGGCGACAAGGCGCAGCGTGTCGGTCACGGGCAGTACGGGGATGGCGGCTCCTGTCTGGCGGGCGGCGCTGAAGCACCGGCCGACGGTCTCTGTGGCGACGAAGGGGCGCACGCCGTCGTGTATGGCCACGACACCCTCTTCGCTGTCGGGTATGGCGGCCAGTCCGTGCTTGGACGACTCGAAGCGGGTGCGTCCGCCGTCGACCACGGTGTGGGGGATGTCGAAGGCGTGCTCCCGGCACAGCGTGTGCCAGTAGTCCTGCTGTTCATGGGGCAGGACAACGATGATGCGGAGGGAGGCGTCGTAGTCATGAAACCGTGTGATGGTGTGCATGAGTACGGGCCTGCCGCCGACGGGCAGAAACTGCTTGGGGGTCTCCGACCCCATGCGCAGACCTTTCCCGCCGGCTACGATGATGGCGTAGTCCATGCGGGTCAGACTTTGATGGTGTGTTCGAGATGGTCGTACATCATGCCGCGACGGATGTCGGCCGTGGCCTCCTCGCCCCGGAAGAGGGAGAGCAGCGTGTAGGCGTAGGGCATGGATGCGGCCGGTCCTTCACCGGTGATGATGTTGCCGTCGACGGTCACCAGTTCGGCGGTGTACTCGGCCCCGTCGAGAAATTTCTCGAAACCGGGGTAGCAGGTGGCGCGGCGACCCTTGAGCAGACCGAGCGATCCGGGCACCATCGGTCCGGCGCAGATGGCGCCGATGTAGCGTCCGGCCTTGTCCTGTGCGGTGAGCGCAGCGCGCACGCCTTCATGGTCGCGGAGGTTGGTGGCACCGGGCAGTCCGCCCGGTATGAGCAGCAGGTCGGCGTCGGAGAGGTCGGTGTCTTCTATGCGGAGGTCGGCCGTCATGGTCACGCCGTGTGATGAGGTGACGGTGGTTGTTCCCGTCACGCTGACGGTCTTGATGTCTACTCCGCCGCGTCGCAGAATGTCGACGGGGGCCAGGGCCTCGACTTCCTCGAAGCCGTCGGCCAAGAATTCGTATACTTTTGCCATAGTGTTGTTTTTTCGAAATATATGGCGTGTTCTATAAATTCCACGCATTTTTAAATTTATATTTAGACAGGTTGCTCTTTGTGGCTTTTTGTTTTTATCCGGCACCTTTCCCTTTCTTCCTCAGTCGCATAGCCCGCTATGCTCCTTCAGAAAGAAAGTGAAATCTGCTCGGCTAAAATCCAAAAATCCATCAAAGGCAATTTATAGAACCCGCCATTGTCTGTTTGTCCTTCGCACCGTTGCGGGATGCGTATAGACACAAAATTACACAAAAAAGTGCGGACCGGGCAGTTTGCCGCCCGTTTTTTATCGTTGCTACTGCTTCTGGAAGTAGGCTTTCAGTTTGTCCATATCGTTGAGCAGCCGCCAGTTTTCCTTCAGCCAGTCTTCCGGCATGTTCCACCACTTGATGCGCAGCAGAAACGCTATGGTCTCCTCGTCATACCGGTAGCGGATGATCTTTGCCGGAACGCCCCCGACGATGGCATACGGCGGTATGTCCTTGGTCACGACAGCCCCTGCAAGCACGACGGCACCGTCGCCGATGGTCACGCCTCCGACGATGAGCGCCTTGGTGCCGATCCATACATCATTGCCTATGACGCACTCGTACTGCCCTTCGGTGTCGGCGCGGCTGAATTCGTCGAAGGTCTGCTCGGTGGCAAACGTATATCCCGTCTGCTTTCTCAGACTGAAGAACATCGGCGATATTGTGGCGTATTTGGGGTCAAGGGGATGTCTTCCGATGATGGTCTGCGTCTCGGGGGCAATGGATGTGAAGCGTCCTACCCGGGCTTCGATACTTGCATTGTTGCTGATGTACGATCCGTAACCCAGGTGTCCCGAGAAATGCACGCCCGGGTACAGGCGGCAACAGCGCTCAAAGGTAGAACGTCGGCTGACCTTTTTCTTGTCGTGTATCTTCACGGTCCGGTCTGTCTTGACCGAGAAATATACGATCTTGGCCAGACCGGCGAGTGTCTGTCTTATTGTTCTTGTTATCTCCAATTCCGCAGTGTTTTAGGGTGGGTGCTGAATATTCAGGCCAGAAGTCTGAATGACAAGACAAAAGTACGAATAGAATTTGAGAAACTCGCTCCTTTGCCGCCGAATTGTATAGGCCGACATTGGCGGGTACCGGTTTTTTCGCTAATTTTGCCCTTGCAAACGCTGCCGCCGCCTGCGGCAAATAACTATATTGTATATGAACTCAAAAGTCAAGGGTACGCTTTGCGGCATTGCGGCCGCCGTGTGCTACGGCACCAATCCTCTCGGTGCGATGAATCTCTATGCCGACGGTATGACACCCAATACGGTGCTGGTCTACCGTTTCGGCCTTGCCGCACTGATACTGGCGGTGATGATGGTGGTGGAGCGCAAGTCGTTTGCGCTGAGCCGCGGCGAACTGGGTCTGCTCGCCGTCTTGGGCGTGCTGATGGGCTCGTCGTCGTCGTCGCTCTATTTCAGTTTCAACTATATGGATGTGGGCATCGCCTCGACGCTGCTCTTCGTGTATCCCATCATGGTGGCGGTGATCATGGCGACGATGTTCCATGAGCGTGTCACCGTGGCCACGGCGCTGAGCATTGGTCTGGCGTTGTGCGGCATCGCCCTGCTCAACCAGAGTGCTGACGGCAGTGCGCTCAGCCGTATGGGGGTATTGCTGGTGATGGTGTCGTCGCTGACCTACGCGGTGTATATCGTCATTGTCAACCAGTCGTCGCTGCGTATGTCGTCGGTGAAACTGACGTTCTATGTGCTGTTTTTCGGTGTGCTGGCGATGCTGGCCTTCACTTATGCCTCGGGCGACAGTGTGCAGATGCTCACCACACCGCGGCAGTGGGCCTATGCCTTGCAACTGGCCATTGTGCCAACGGTGTTGTCGCTGGTGCTGATGGTCGTGGCCGTGCATGATATCGGTTCTACGCCGACGGCCATCATGGGAGCCTTGGAACCGCTCACGGCCGTGGCCATCGGTGTGATGGTGTTCGGCGAGCAGTTTACCCCGCGTCTGGCGGTGGGCATCGTGCTCATCCTTGCAGCCGTGGTGCTCATCGTGGCGGGCAAGGATGCGTCGCCCCGCCGCGTGGCGAAGGCTATCGCCCATGTCGGGCAGCGTCTGCTGCACAAGACATGGCGGTGGAAGTAGTGTGGTGATTTTTGTGTTTAGGGTATCAGACGTTTGACGTCATCCCATCGGTAGTAGGGGCAAGGCAGCGTGAAGGTCTTGCCTTGGATTAACATTTTTTCGTCCCTCGTTTCTGAGCCTATTCAGATATGTTTTGGTACTTTTGCACCGCCTAAGGCATCAGAAGCAATATATCAGTGATAGCACGAATACATTTTTATATATAAAAAAACCAAAACCAAGCAATGAAATTCAATTTCAAACATGCGCTCAACCGCTCCCGTCGGGCACTTGCCGTGGCACTTGCGGTTGTGGGCATCGGCTGCGCGCAGACCGCAGAAGCGCAGACCACCGTGTCGACCACCTTCAAGGTGTGTGCCCTCAATGTAGACGGACTTCCGCAGCAGATTCTCGCTTACAACCTCAATCCAGACGGACCGGGTTCCGACGGTACGAAGAAGATCGGACAGTATATCGCCAATAGCGGTATCGACGTGCTCGGTCTGAGCGAGGACTTCAACTACAACGGCAGCCTGCTCGAAGGTGCCGGCGACAACTACCAGTCGGGTACGTGGCGCGGCAGCATCTCCATCTCCAGCACAGGCAACCTTGATATAAACAACTTGCGTTTCCCCACCGACGGTCTGCAGTTGCTCGTGAAGAAGAACCTCACCTTCGGCGACGAGAGCTGGACGGCATGGACACAGAACCACGGCAAGCTCACCGACGGTGCCGACGAACTGGTGACCAAGGGCTACAGATATTACAAGGTGAACCTCGGCCAAGGTATCATGGTGGAATTCTACATCATGCACATGGATGCCGAGACCGGTGAAGAGGACAATGCCGCCCGCGCTTCGCAGTGGGAACAACTGCGCGACGCCATCCTCGCCAACAACAGCGGTCTGCCCAAGATTGTGATGGGCGACACCAACAGCCGCTACACCCGCGACGACATCCTCACCCTTTTCACCAACCCCATTACAGACGACGGCAACTACACCGTCAGCGACGTGTGGGTGGAGAAGTGCAAGAACGGCACCTATCCCACGCTCGGCGCCGATGCGCTCGTCGTGCCCGATGCCGACAAGACCAAGTCGAGTGCCTATGTGGAGAATGAGATCGTAGACAAGGTGCTCTACCTCAATCCCACCCACGGTGGCATGCAGCTTACGCCCAACTCCATCACCTTCGATGCCGACAACTATCTCAAGGATGACGGCACGTTGCTCGGCGACCATGTGCCCGTAGTCGTGGAGTTCAAAGCCGAAGGCACAACCTATGCCCCCGCCGCTTCCACCGACTTCTGGCGCGGCGAGAATTGGACTGGCAATGGCCAGCAGGTGTATCTCTATAATGTAGGAAGCCATTACTTCATCTCCAACGATTTCGGTCCTACGGTGACTAACATCTCGCAGGCACCCATTTGGGGCATTTATGGTTCTGCAAACGAATACACCATCAGCAACAGTGAAGGTTATCGCCTGCAAATGGGAGGCACCAAAAGCAAGCAAGGTGTAGTGTATGGTAGCGGTGCTACTACATTCTCCAATAGCGAGGCTGGCACAACGGAGGGTAGTTACCGTATCGGATTGAAACGTTGGTTGACGTTCCAAGACAGTAAGACCCACTTCTTTACCGTTGCCATGGAGAGTGGAAAGTATATCTACTCCGCTGCCCTGACAAAAGATACCTACAACGACTGGCTCCTCATCTCCGAAGCCCAAAAACAGGCTTATCTGAAATATGTGGAACTCTACAACGAGGCCAACAGTCTGTTGGGCGAGCGCGACGACCTCAACGAGGAACTCGTCAGCGTGCTCGAAAACACCAAGTCGTCCAACTACAGCACCGTAGCCGGCGACACTGAGGCACTGGAGGCAATCATCGCCAAGTATCAGACGCTCGACGTGAAGATCACCGATGCCAAGTATGCCACCACCTGTCTGCCGTGGAACGGCGAAGTGCCTGAGGGTGTCACCGTGTATATCGCCACGCAGTACAACGAGAACGCCACCGGCACCAGCACCGTGCACCTCGAAAAGTATGACGCCACCGTCTTGCCCAAGGGCGTAGGCTTCCTGCTCTACTCCGACAATGCCGGCACCTACACCTTCAAGCGCACCAAGAGCGCAGCCGAGACACCTGCCGGCAACATCCTCAGCGGTACTTACAAGAAGATTGCCAACGACCATCTCGACTTCACCAACCACAACTATATGCTGCTCGGCAACAAGTCGAAGGGCGTAGGCTTCTACCGTCTGGCCTCCGACTCCTACATCCCCGCCTTCCGCGCCTACATCCTGCGCGACAAGGCTACATCGGCCGACGTGGACTACTCCTCCTTCGACTTCACCGACCTGACCGGCATCGACGGCATCAAGACCGACACCCCGGCCACCGTCACCGCCATCTACGGACTGTCCGGCGAGTGCCGCAGCACACTGACACGCGGTGTCAACGTGGTGAAAATGAGCGACGGCAGCGTGAAGAAAATCATCGTGAAGTAAATAACGAAAAAAACATACAAGTCATGTACACCAAATCATCATACGTCACCCCCGCTGTCACCGTCATCCGCATGGAGAGCGCCGCACCCTTGGCAGCCTCTTTGGATTCCAACGACAAAACAGACGAGACCATCAAGGGCGAAGAGTCACTCTCCCGTGAGAACGGAGGCGTTTGGGAAGACGACGAGGACTAAAACGTCGGTAGAATAGGCCCCCGTAGGGTGTTCAAAATTCAGAAAAATGTAGTCGCAATTTTGTAGAGTTTTGCATACCTAAGCCCTGGAAGGGCGTAACATCACAGCCCAGGGTGAGGATGGAGCGAAGCGACATCCTCACCCTGGGTTTTATGTATGGTGGAAACCGCAGCCCCTGTAAGGGGAGAATATTACAGGATAGGGCCTCGGCCCTATCTCTCTTAGGCATTATAAGCGTAGCCCCTGTAAGGGGCGCATATTTCAACCTCATACAATGAATTATGCGCCCCCTACAGGGGCAATTGACAACGCAACCATTAAAAACGTAGGGCTCACGCCCTACGCTATAGTCTGTCGTCCCTACGGGACTCGCAAGTTGCGATATTTTTACCGGACACCAATAAA
>CAVFEZ010000073.1:0-11266 GCA_963621665.1 Akkermansia muciniphila
TAACCCTGCGAGATTTTTTTGTTGTGAGCAAGTCGGCTTATTTCGGATGGTTACCGAAAATGGTTGCGTAGAGAGACAGGTAGATATAAAATTAGGAGACAGATGCCTTATATATTGGCATTTGCCTCCTAATTGATTATGTGCTAAAAATGGTTGTGGCGATGATTATTCGCCTTTCTCGAATTTTGCCTTCAGTTCTGCGAGTGCATCGATGTCGCCAAGTGTGGTGCTGGCGGCAACGTTGTTGATGACAGGTGCAGACTCTTTCTTCGGAGCGCGCTTGCGTGCCGGCTTCTCGTCCTTCACCTGCTCGAATGTGCGGCTGTGAGAAAGGATGATACGCTTGGCTTCCTTCACGAATTCAATTACCTTGAAGGGGAGTTCCTCGCCCAACTGTACAGCGGTGCCGTCTTCTTTGGCCAGGTGCTTGGGAGTAGCGAAGCCTTCGCCACCCTCATCGAGGGTTACGACAGCGCCCTTGTCCATCAGTTCGGTGATTTTGCCGTTGTGTACAGATCCAGGAGTGTAAATCTCCTCGTACTTGTCCCAAGGATTCTCCTCGAGCTGCTTGTGGCCAAGGCTCAAGCGGCGGTTTTCCTTGTCTATCTCGAGTACAACAACGTCGATGTCTGCACCAGCCTGTGTGAACTCAGAAGGATGCTTTACCTTCTTGGTCCAAGAAAGGTCGCTTACGTGAATCAGTCCGTCTACGCCTTCCTCAAGCTCTACGAAGATGCCGAAGTTGGTGAAGTTGCGCACCTTTGCAGTGTGCTTGCTACCTACAGGATACTTCACTTCGATGGTTTCCCAGGGATCTTCCTTCAGCTGCTTGATGCCGAGAGACATCTTGCGCTCGGAACGGTCGAGAGAAAGGATGACTGCCTCTACCTCGTCGCCTACATGCAGGAATTCCTGTGCGGAACGCAGGTGCTGGCTCCAGCTCATCTCTGAAACGTGGATCAGACCTTCTACTCCGGGGGCAATCTCTACAAATGCACCGTAGTCTGCGATAACGACAACCTTACCCTTGACGTGGTCGCCGATCTTGAGGTCGGCATCAAGTGCATCCCAAGGATGAGGAGTGAGCTGCTTCAGACCGAGGGCGATGCGCTTCTTCTCGTCATCGAAGTCGAGAATAACGACATTGATCTTCTGGTCGAGCTGTACAACCTCGTGAGGATCGCTTACACGGCCCCAAGACAGGTCGGTGATGTGGATGAGTCCGTCAACACCGCCGAGGTCAACGAATACACCGTAAGAGGTGATGTTCTTGACAGTACCTTCAAGAATCTGTCCCTTCTCCAGCTTGCTGATAATCTCTTTCTTCTGTGCTTCCAACTCAGCCTCGATGAGGGCCTTGTGGGAAACGACAACATTGCGGAACTCCTGGTTGATCTTGACAACCTTGAATTCCATGGTCTTGCCTACGAATACATCGTAGTCGCGTATGGGGTGAACGTCAATCTGGCTTCCGGGCAAGAATGCTTCGATGCCGAATACGTCTACAATCATACCGCCCTTGGTGCGGCACTTGATGTAGCCCTGGATAATCTCGCCATTCTCGAGAGCGGCATTGACACGCTCCCAGCTCTTGCTCAAGCGGGCTTTCTTGTGGGAAAGAACGAGTTGGCCTTTTTTGTCTTCCTGGTTCTCTACGTAAACTTCAACCTTGTCGCCTACCTTCAGTTCGGGGTTGTAGCGGAATTCAGATGCGGGGATGATACCGTCGCTCTTGTAGCCGATGTTGACGACTACTTCCTTTTTGTCGACGGAGATGACCTCTCCCTCTACGACCTGATGCTCAGACACCTTGTTGAGGGTTTCGTCATAGGCCTTTGCCAAGTCTTGCTTGTTGGTTTCTACGTTTCCACCATTCTCAAACTCTTCCCAATTGAAGTCTGCCAACGGTTGTACGTTCTTCAAATCTGACATAAAAATAATGTTTGTTTTTAAAATTAATAAAGTTAGACTTTATGTGAATAATGTTGAATTTGGCCGCAAAGTTACTCATTTGCTTTTATTGTGATGATGTGAATAATGTTGCGGCTAATGTTTTTTATTCTTATTTAACAATATTTATTGAAAAACATCGGGCATTTGCCGTCCATGTACTGCTGTTTTGTGCTACTTGTGGAGTGTGTCACTTCTTGACGGCAGCAAGTGCGTTGGGCCAGTCGGTATCAAGCGAGAACTGCGTGAGGTAGTTCTCGTTGTCTACATAGCCGTAGGTGACGTCCTTCTCTGAATCGTGGAAGAGCGGATTGCTTACAGAGGCATTTTTGAAGATGGCGAGAATCACGTCCTTGTCTTTCTTTTTCTTTTCTGAAGAAAGTCGCTTGACAAAGAGATTGACAAATTCTACCATAGCGTTGGCCTGGGTGCCGAGTTCGTACTCGGAAAAGTGTTCGGCGTGTCCGGCTTTGTCAATCAGATAGTAGAGGGCGTCGTACTTGAAGCAGGCCACCTTGCGGGCTTCAATATTCTTTGTCGTGTCGTTGGCAAATTTCTCGACCTCTGTCTTCATCTGTACTACTGCTTTGTAGATCTCTTGCGATGAGGCGTGCAGGGTGGTGAAGATGCACAGGGTGATAATAATGAATAGTTTTTTCATAATTTATACGTATTGCTGTTTTGTTTCTTTGAATTTACCGTCCGATGTGCTTGGTGAGTGTGACGCAGGGGGGCAACTCGTTTGGGTCGTGTGTGACAAAAATCAGTGTTTTGTCTTTGTTGGCGCAGTAGCCGGTGATTGCCTCTTGTGCCAGTAGTCGGTTGTTGGGGTCTAATCCCTGAAACGGCTCGTCAAGGATGAGCAATTCCGGTTCTGCAATGAATGCCTTGGCCAACAATACCATACGCTGCTCTCCGCTTGAAAGACTTTGGAAAGGACGTTGCGCAAGTGCTCTAATGCCGAAAATGTCCATCCATGAGTGGCACTTCTCGAGGTCTGCCCCACTGCGCTTGTTGTTGCGCATTCCCGGGGCCTGCAGTCCGCTGATGATGATTTTCTCTGCGGTGATGTGGGTTTTAATGGCGCGGTGCATTTCCGGTGACACGTAGCCGATGCGTCTTTTGATGTCCCAAATACTTTCGCCCGTGCCGCGTTTCCGGCCGAAGAGAGTTATGTCACAACGGTAGGCTTGCGGATTGTCTGCACATATCAAACTCAGAAGAGTGGACTTTCCGCTTCCGTTGCGCCCGGTCAGTGCCCAGCATTCGCCTCTTTTTATTGTCCAGTTGACTTTGGACAGAATGGTGTGGCTGCCATAGCGTATGGTGACATCTTTCATACAAATAACGTTGGAATCATCAGAAACCTTGTTTTTGTATGGATTTTTTAGAATTGTTTGACGTTTTTGCAGATTTTGTCCGTCCTGTCTATGATTCTCCGCTTGTTGTATGTACTCTGTCCGTGTGCATTTTGGCGCAACACGTTTATCGGCTATTTCTACGATATGTGTCACAAAGTCGGGGATGTCGTTGACATCGTTGACGATGAGTACAATCTGCAGTGTTTGTGTTACGGATATTGTGTGAAGAAGTTCCTTGAATTGTTGGCGTGTCTCGGTGTCAAGTCCAATGAATGGGTTGTCGATGATCAGAACGCGTGGCTGCGCCATCAGTGCAGTGATCAAAGACAATTTGCGGAGTTCTCCACTGGAGAGAGAAATGATGTATTTGTCCATAGAGTCCTCCATATGGAGAAGGACTGTCAGGTTGTCGCGCATCTGTCTGCGCTCAGCGGTGTCTTTACCGGAGGAGGTGTAGGCTTGCTCTATCCGGTCTTTGACGGTGGGAGTCGATTCGTCTATTTCGGTTTGGTTCCATCTCTGCTGCAGGTAGTACGACCGGTCATTGGCCCGGCCGTATGCGTCCTTGTACTTGATGTGTCGCAGACAGGCTGATACCGTGTTTTCTGCACAGGGCGAGAAATCATAGCGTAGGACGCCTGAATGTAGTGGATGACGTCCGGTGAGCATATCGGTAAGGAGGGTCTTGCCGCTACCGTTGTGTCCGATGATGGCAATGTGTTCGTCGGCCGAAAGACAGAACGTTGAGGGAGCTGCCAGTTGCCATTCGGGCAACCGTGCCACGCCGTCGGTCAGGGCAATGATGTCTTGCATACTCTCTCCTTGTTTTTGTTGATGAAGTCTTTCCAATTGTGGTAGTGTGCGTCGCTGACGGGGTTTGCGGCTTGTAGAAAATGGCAGTAGGCCACACCGAGAGCATCTGTCGCATCCATGAATTTCGGCATGTCTTCATCGGCTATGCGTAGCAGACGCTGAAGCATGCCTGCTACTTGCTCCTTGGAAGCCTGGCCCTGTCCGGTGATGGCCATCTTGATCTTCATCGGGGCGTATTCGTGTATGGGCACGCTATGGCGTATGGCTGCGGCTATGGCCACTCCTTGAGAACGGCCCAGTTTGAGCATCGACTGTACGTTCTTGCCGAAGAAGGGGGCTTCGATGGCCATTTCGTCGGGCAGATATTGGTCGATGATGTTGGTTACGTCTTCGAATATCCGTCCCAACCGCAGATAGGGGTCGGACTCTTTTCTCATGTCGATGACGCCCATGGCTACCATTTGTGCTTTGTTGCCGATAGCGCGCAGTATTCCGTATCCCATCACGTTGGTACCCGGGTCTATGCCGAGAATGATTTTTTCGGTACTGTTTGTCACTTTCTTATCTGTCCATATAGGGGTTGTGGGCCAATTCTTCGCCGATGGTCGTACGGTCTCCGTGTCCTGGTAAAACGATGGTATCGTCGGGCAGTTGGGCCAGCATGCGCAGGCTTTGTATGATTTGGAACATATTGCCTCCTGCGAAATCGGTCCGGCCGATGGAGTGCTTGAAAAGCGTGTCGCCCGTGAAGGCGATGCCTTCTTCCTTGCAGTAGAGCGTGACCGAACCGCGTGAGTGTCCCGGCGTGTTCAGCACCTGGAGACTGTGGGTGCCGAAGGTGATGGGGGATTTCTCTGTGAGTGGCGTTCCTGTTGGGGGCAGAGGTTGCTGCAGTGGCTCTCCGTAGAAAAGTTTTGCCTGTTGGTCGGCATGGTCAATGAGTGATTGGTCGCGTTCCGAAAGTTCTACGTGTAGGCCGAATGCTTCTTCTATGGTGTTGTTGCCGAAGTTGTGGTCAAGGTGTCCGTGGGTGGCCAGCAAGTGTTTGGGCTGCAGATGGTTGCTGCTGATGTATTCCACGATGGCCTTGCACTCTTCTTCATAGAATGCTCCACAATCTATGATGACGCATTCTCCAGTTTCGTCACTGACCACGTAGCAATTTTCCTGGAGCATGTTGCAGATGAATGTCTTGATGTTGATCATAATGGCAGGTATATGAGGTGCTTTTCTTTGAACCATTCCTCGTCGAAGAAGTCGCTGACGGGAGTCACTTCGACGATGTTTTTGAAGGGTTGTGTCTCTCCTTCGATGTTTCCGCCTTTGAGACAGATCAGTCCGTTGGGCATAGCGTTGCGTTGCTGCTTGGCAACGTTCTTGCGTACTATCTTTACAAGGTCGGGCAATGGCATGACGGCGCGGCTGACGATGAAGTCGTATTTGCCTTTCTCTTCTTCGCCGGAGAGTTGCAGGGCGGTCGTGTTTTTCAGGCCGATGGCATCGGCCACCTCGTTGACCACCCTTATTTTCTTGGCTGTCCGGTCGATAAGTTTGAACCGGCACTCGGGAAACATTATGGCAAGTGGCACACCGGGGAAACCTCCGCCTGTGCCGAAATCGAGTATTTCAGACTGTGGACGGAAATTGATTTCTTTGGCAATGGCGAGCGAGTGCAGCACATGGTGGGTGTACAGATGTTCGATGTCTTTGCGTGAGATGACATTTATCTTGCTGTTCCAGTCGGTGTAGAGCGCTTTGAGCGCCGTGAACTGTTGGCGTTGTGTATCTGTCAGATGGGGAAAGTATTTGAGGATTTCTTCCATTGTATTATATTGTATTGGCTTTTCGTTTCGCAAATGTCTTGTTTCATCAGTTTGCCGATGTCAGCCCTGCTGACCGTGATGCGTAGTTCTCCCTCTTTGTGCGGGGCTATCTCGCCTTGCTGGTAGATGAAGGTGACTTTGTCCTGGAAGACAATGAAATTGTCGGGTACGTACACCTCGCTTCCGGTGAATACTTGTCGGCTTCTCAGTCCGTCAAGTCCGTCTGTCCTGTAGCGTTTGGCAAGTTTTTTGACGATGACGGCTTTGATGTATTCTCCAGCTCCGTGTATGTAGATGTCGTCGATTGTGAGCGTGTGTCCATTTCTTGCATCAATGTTCCGTACAATGGTTTGGACCGTTTCCGGTTGCTCTCCGGCCTGCGTTTTAATAGTTGCTGTGTAGGTGAGTATGTCCTGACATTGGGAGAGGGTGGAGACGGTAAGCCGGAAACGCTGTCCGTAGGCCTTGACGTGTGTCGGATCGTACTTATAAAGCGGCGTGTTTGTGTCGCGGTAGCGTCTGATGTATTGGCCTGCGAATGTCTTGACGGCCGATGGAATGTCTGTGGGATTTGTCGGAAGGTATTCGGGCGGCAGGATGCCGGAACACAGTATGGCCGTGTTGATTTTCTGTGCGTGCTTTCCTTCTGCGTATTGCATATGCAGTGCAACGTGGCAGGATGGTGCATCAGCGTCTTTGCCGAGTGCGTACATGGTGTCAACGCTGGTCTCGCGCATGGTCAGTCCGTCTATGTGGGCTGTGTGCGTCTTTTGGCATGCCCCAAGGAGCAGGCTGATGATGGTGACGAGTATGGTTGCACATTTATTCATATCCTGCAAAGTTACGAATTCTTGTCGTGATATGTGTGCTGAATGTGCGTTATTTGTTTGTCGCGAGTATCTGTGGTACACTGTTCAAATGTACTGTCCATTGTCCGTTTCGCTTTTTGAGTGCAAGATTGACGCTGCCTTTGTCTATCATTCGTCCTGCTTTTCCGATAGTGTCAGGAAGAAAGGCATTGGTCACTTCAAATGTTGCGAGGGCTGTCGTGTCGGTTTCCTGTTGCAGACCGGTCATCACGCAGTTGGCCGTATCGTCACAGGAGTTGATTTTGTCAAGGTCTTCCTGTGTGAGGTTGCCAGCCACATATCTTATCCATTTCTCCGATTCGGCAGTTGTGTTGCGTAGTGCGGCATTGTACTTGTGGTTGAAATAGGCATTGGCAAATGCGGTGGCGCAGTCTCTGATGGTCTCTTCTTCTTTGTTCTCGCTGCAGGAGTAGGTGACGGGTAGCATTACCGCAAGGAGTAGGGTGACGATGCAATTGCCGGAATGCAACTTTCGGCCTGTTGAAATGCGGCAGAGTTTACTTGTTTTATTGTGTGTCATATTGATCTTGTCTAAGTCACTTTATCGGTGCAAAGTTAGTATAAAACCATCAGAATTATAGATAGTCTCCTGACTTTGTACCAAAAGAACGGACAAGTATTTTGGAAGAAATGTATTGGTTGTGAACAAAAGAGGAATTGGACAATTTATAACTTGGCCTTTTTTAGTAACTTTACACCAAATAATATTATCCATATGGTTAGAGGTGATTGTTTCTTGCATCTTTTTTATCGTCACACAAAAGGAAATATACATGATTAAGAAACGAATAGAGCAACTTCTCACTGCCATGAACAAAGGCATCTATGAGAAGGAAAATGAAATAGCATTGTCATTGTTGGCAGCCGTAGCAGGAGAGAGCATCATTCTGCTCGGCCCTCCGGGTGTGGCTAAGAGCATGGTGGCACGGAGGTTGTCAAAAGCATTTGCCAGCGCCCGTTCTTTTGAGTATCTCATGTCAAGGTTCTCTACGCCCGACGAAATCTTTGGGCCTGTGAGCATCAGCAAACTCAAGGAGTCAGACGACTACGAGCGTGTCACCGATGGCTATCTGCCAACGGCAGACGTCGTCTTTCTTGACGAGATATGGAAAGCAGGTCCGGCCATTCAGAATACGCTGCTCACGGTTATCAACGAGAAGGTCTTCCGCAACGGCAACCGTCTCATCAGTTTGCCGTTGAAATTGCTTATTGCGGCAAGCAATGAGTTGCCGGCACAAGGAGAGGGTTTGGAGGCTCTGTGGGACAGATTGGTCATACGCCTCGAGAGCAAGAGTATCAAGAAGGAGGAAAACTTCGAAAGAATGCTGTTGGATGACGAAAATGAGGATGTCTGCGTTCCAGAAAAGTTGCAGATAACCGATGCCGAATATACCAAATGGCGCAAGGGTATAGGTAAGATCCGTATCAGTCAGGATGTTCTTCGTATTATCCGTCAAATCCGCAAGTCGCTGCAGTCTATCGCCGTCGGCGAGACCAGTGAGCGACGTTCTGTCTATGTGAGCGACCGCCGGTGGAAAAAGATAGTAAACTTGCTTCGCACCTCCGCATTCCTTCAAGACAGAGAGTTGGTGTCACCGGAGGATCTTCTGCCGATGTACAACTGTCTGTGGCAAGAACCCGAAGAAAGGGATGAAATACGCCGTATCGTCATCCGCGGAACGTTCATGTCGTTGTATGACAGATTGGCGAAGATGAAGCGGTCGCTGGAAGAGGATATCAAAATTGCCCGTGCGGCGCGAGCTGCCAATCGTATATCAAGCAGAAAGGTAGAACGGGATGCTGATAAAAAACTCTATCAAGAGTTCTATTACAAACTGAACGGTTATCCTGACGGAGACTGCTTTATCATGGCTCGCGACTACCAGTCGTTGCCGCAACATGGTACGGAAGAAATGGACACAGAGGGCATTCTTTACCAAGACCGTAAGCGTAAGAATGTCCATATTGTCAGAACCTACGATGGGTCGTTTGGTGCGCCACTGGGTAGCGCTCCGGTTATGCTCAATCGTGACAACGACCATGTGTATATTCTCGGTGACCGCTATGCCATTGAGAAGACGGATACGCGGACACTCCCATTAGGCACAGATGTACAGGATAGCGGACGAAATTACGAACAAGAGATAGACGCTTTCGCAGATGACTTGAAGGCAATCGAGGAACATATCAATGAAAATGTCTTCATAGCGGACGACGACAAGCAGAGCGTATCAGAGTATGTGCGGGAGATCTATCGCGATGTAGCCTTCACACGTCAGGACATACAAAAACTATATGACTGATATATCTGAACATCTGAAACTGGAAGACAGCGACATGCTCTCTGACGGTGAAAAGTATTTCGCTAGGTTTACGCAGAACTACAGTGGCAAGCGCAAGGAACTGTCCTATTATTTCAGTATGCTCAATTACTTCTGCGAGACGGGCGAGATTGCCGGTCAAGGTGTGGCTTGGCCGGAGGATGAGCCTTGGCGCGTATACAAAGACCCGATGTTGCAGTATCTCGCCAAACTAATGAGCGATCCTGAGGTAAAGGTCAAGGTACTTTCGAGCAAGATGTGTGCAAAAGTGTTCTGTACTACGGTAGGACGGTTTATCGTTGACTGCATGCACCATCAGCAGTTTCTGTCGCAGACCATGCGCGTGGAAGCAAGAAAGATGAAGGCCGTAGAAGACTATAGCGCCGGTGATGAACGTGCTTGGCAGAAATGGATCACATCCATCGGTGAGAAGCATGAAGAAGACGGCTTCGATGGCGAGTTCTATAAGCGTATGTTCAGCCAACAGATTACGCAGGAGAAAGTAGACAAACTGCTGGACGACTGGGGCAAGAGCATCACCGAGCATCTCAGACAGCAGGAGATGAAACACATAGGCAGCCGGGGGGCCAATATGAAGCAGAACCTTCAACGGATGTTCGACAATGTGAACAAGACGTTGAAAGGCGAGGGCGTCAGCGACGAACAGGCGGTGCAAGCCTGGAAGATGATGGACGGCAGATGGTCGGAAACTGAATTCATGCGCCGCCTCAGTATTGTACGCGTGCAAGACAGATATCCGCAGCTCCATGAAGTGGTGATGAAGATGGGACGCGTAGCCGACAGCAATGGCCGTGACCGCTTGGCCGTAAGCGATGGCGACCGTATGAAAATCAGCCATTCTTCCGGCAGCGACATCGAGGGTATCACCATTGGAAACGACTTGGGCAGCCTGCTTCCTGTAGAACTGGCCACCTTTGCCGACAAGGATATGGAAAACTTGTTCTTCTATCGCTATACACGCCACCGACTGCAGACTTTCGATTACAAGTCGAAGATGTCCAAACCTACCCGCAGACTGAGTTTCATCTCGGCTCGTCGCTTGGGACCAATGATTGTCTGCGCCGACACGTCAGCAAGCATGTTCGGGCCTCCGCAACGCATACTCCAGTCGATGTTGTCACTCATAGAGGAAACCGCCGAAAGGCTGCACCGCGACTGCTACCTTATCGACTTCTCTGTAAGCGTCAAAGCCATAGACCTCAAGTTGCGCACAAAGAAGCAGTTCTACGCATCTATAGGACTCAAGGAAAGTGAGATGATGTTTGACAAAGGGCATATACCTTTTATCGGAGGAGGTACAGATGCGCGTGGCATGATGAACGCCACTTATGAGATGCTTGATAACGATGGAAACGGATATATGAACGCTGACGTCCTTTGGATTTCCGATTTTCTTATGCCTTTGCCATCTCCGGATATGCTAGCCCAAATGAAGGACTACCGACGTACCGGAACTCGCTTTTATGGCCTTTGCATACGGCCACAAGGTGAGAACAATACTGAGTGGACTCCATACCTAGACCATATCTTCCCCGTAAATTACAGGGTGCTTAGAAAATACTGAGGCGATTCTATTAAGGCGGGAGTGTGTCGTACTCATGTTCAGGATAGAGATAGGTTTCCTATATACCCTTCCTGTTCGTATCCCTTGCGGTAGCGGTGAATCATATCCACGAGATCATGGAGGCGGGAGTCTGTTACTTCCATATTCTTATAGACGGCATACTGTTGGTCATAAAGCGAGGAATTGCCTTCCAACAAACGTGACGCTATGTCGGATGGTACAAGGAAGGAGGAACGGCGGCCAAGGTGGGCGTAAAACTCGGAGAGGTAGATATGGATGCCCGCCAAGTCGAAATCGCCGAAATGCACATATCGGTTGGGGATGCGAAGCAACCACTCACGCAAATCTGTCGTGGAATTCTGAGGATAGCGACAGACAAACAGCAATCGCTTGCCCGGCAACTGCGACTCGAACAGAGAACGCTGCCTACGTATCTGCTTGAAGTTCTCGGCATTCTCCATCCCTACGACAACCACGTCTTCTGGTATCTCAAAGGTTTCCGGACTGTTGACAAAGACTGAACTTCCTTCCATCGGACTCAACA
>CAVFEZ010000074.1:0-10734 GCA_963621665.1 Akkermansia muciniphila
TATCGCCGTTGGACATATCCTTGAATACGACGGGGCGATAGTTTTCGGGATGAATACCTTGTTTCATTTTAACGTTAAAATATGATTGTTATTAATGTCTGTCGTTACGACAGGGTGCAAAGTTACGAAGATTTGGACAACTGTGCAAGTGCCGTCTCTGATTTTTAAAGGTTTATGGATGTTTCGGGTATAAAAAATCCACCGCACGGCGGCAAAAAGGCCATGTGCGGTGGATATCTCTTGTTGCGGGGATGACCGGTGGGTCAGTCGCTTATTTGGCGTAGTAGATGACCATCTTGGTGATGCGTACCTGACTTGCAGTGCCGGTGGTGGCGCTGTTGTTGGTGATGGTCACAACGTTGTTGCCGCATCCGGTGATGTTCAGTTTGGTATCGTCTACGGCTACTGTTCCGGCACTGCTGCCGACTGCACCTTCTGCGTTGCAGAGAATATTGTTGTAGGTGTCGCAGTAGATGACAATCTTGTCGATATTCTTGGAAGCGGTCACGGTGACGGAGTTATTCGGATACATGCGGATGTTGTTGCCCGAGGTATAGAACTTGGGCACGTTGCTGTTGCCGCCGCCGTCGAAGGTGATCATGGTGCCGTCGCTCATGGTCAGGTCGGTCACTGCAGTGCCGTTGCTCAGTCCGAGTGAGACGGGATCGAGGGTGAGATCGCCTTCAGAGGGAGTCGGGGTGTCGCCGCCGCCGTTTGACTTGAGCGACACGAGATAGGCTTTGCTGGCTACGGTTTCGGGCGTGTTGCCGTAGTAGTTGATGACCTTTCCGCAGACTACAACCTCATCGCCGACCTGGATGTTGGTCTGACCTTCGGTGTACTTCTCGTTGCCAAGGTACATGGCGCGGAAGACATAGAACTGGTTGGTCGTGCTGCCGTCGTCGGAGATGTAGAAGGTGGCGTTGCCATAGTTGGTGTCATAGACATTCTTGATGGAAGAGATCTTGCCTTTGATGTATACCTCGTTTTCTGACTCGACGTTGGCTTCGAGCGATGATACGTATTTGTTGGCGGCTACGCTGTTGTAGGGATCGTCCTTGGTTCCGGTTCCTGTGGCCACACCCTCGTCCGGGGTGGTGTCGCCTCCGGCGGTCTTGCCGTTGAGTGAGTAGAGGTAGGCACCGTTCTGCTGGGTCTCTACGGTACCGTTGTAGTTCATGATCTTTCCGCAGATGATGACCTCGTCGCCGACCTTGATGTTTTCTTGGCCGTCGGTGTACTTCTTGTTGCCGAGGTACATGGCGCGGTATACATAGAACTGGCCGTTGGAGGTGCCGTCAACGGAGATGTAGTAGGTGCCGTTGCCGTAGTTGGAGGTGTACTCTTCCTTGACGGACACGACCTTACCCTTGATGTAGTAGTCTTTGTCGGATACTCCGCCTGTCTCGAGCGTTGCGCCGTAGGCGTTGGCGGCTACGCTGTTGAAGGGGTTGGCAAGGCTTCCGTCGCCTTCGGCTGCAATCTCGTCTCCGCTGCCGGAGCCGCTATCGCCGCTGGGATAGTTGTAGGGCATGGGCACGTCCTCGCAACTGGTAAATGTGGCTGTGGCCATGAGCATGGCGAACAGCGAATACAGTATCTTTTTCATAATGATGTTGATTTCTTTTTGTGTGATGGGTTATTTTACGGTTTCGATATCGCTTGACGTGCGCAGGAGTATCTGCCATACGTTGCGGTAGCGTGTGAACACGCCGGTGATGTTGACCTTGCCGGTGGGCAGTTTGGAGGCTGCGAAGTCGGCGTAGGTGCTGGTGCGCACTACGAGCGTGTTGGTGCTGATGCCGGAGAGACCGCGATTGACGCAGTTGGCCGCGTCTTTCATGCTCTCGGGTGCGAAGGTGTTTTTTCCGTCGGCATCTGCGAAGGTTACGCCGCTGATAGTCATCAGTTTGCCGCAGTAGGCCTTGAGGTAGTCATCGTTGGTGGCTTTCGTCAGGTCGAAGACTTCGGCTTTCACCTTGGAAGCATCTGCGGTACCGATGGTGCGGAAGTGTTCCTGCCAGAGGTTGCGGCTCATACGGCTTACGTAGGTAGAACCGCTGGAGTTGGTGTAGGGTACACCAATTTCGGGTTGCTGTCCATAGCCGCCTACATAGAGGTCTTTGAGGTCGACGAGTATTTCCTGTCCTACGGGGAGGTAGGCGTAGAGTCCGCCTTGGGAGATGCAGACGAGGATGGCTCCTGTGCCGTCATCGATGACTACGTTGTTGTAGATGTTGCTGCCGATGTCGTTGCCCACGACACGGCCTTTGATCTGTACGCTGTCGGTGATCTGCTTGAGCGAGTTGTTGCTGTTGAAGAATACCGAGGAGTACTTGGCCTTGAGATCGGCGATGGTCATCACGTTTTTCTCGACGATGGTGTTGTTGCCGAAGGGCGACTCGTCGATGGTGGGCGTGTCCCAATCACCGTCCATGCAGGAGGTGAGGGCCGCGGTGCAGAGCAGGGCCGTCACCAAGGTTTTGAGATATCTCATGGTTTTCATTTTCTTGAGTGTCATTGTTCCGGTGAATTAGAATTTGTAGGCGATATTGAGCATGCCGTTGGTGCCGTACGCATAGAACTTCATCGGGTTGTTCGAGAAGGAGTAGGTACGGGTGTTGCCGCTCGTGGTATAGTCGCTGCGGCTCTGTTCGTATCCGCCGGTGACGATGTTCTGGTTGTTGAGTACGTTGGTGACGCTCAGGTTGATGGAGAGCGAACCGTGCTTGAGGTAGATGCTGCGGCCGATGGAGGCGTCGACCATGAAGCCGCCGTGCCCCTTGGCCTGCTGTACGGCTGAGGGCAGCACGTTGCCGTCGTTGTCGAAGATCACCTGTCCGTACTGTGCCATGATGGAAGCGCGCTTCTTCAGTGTGCTGGTGTAGCGGTAGCTGGGCGAGTAGGAGAGGTAGATGCGGTCGTAGTAGTTGCAGTTGACATCGATGAACCATCCGCCCTGGTGGTAGCTCACTCCGAGGCTGGCTACGGTGAGCGGTGTGCCGGAGTCGCGCATGCCCTTGTTGTAGACGAGCGGGTCGGGATCCTGGGTACCGTTGTCGAGCAGCTCGGCATCGTTGTATGAGCCGGTGGTCGACTTCATGTAGCGCAGTTTGGAGTTGTTGATGAGCTTGGCTTCGCTGATGGAGCCGAGCAGTTTGATGTCGAAGGCGCTGTTGATTTTGAACTTCAGACCCAGTTCGACACCGTAGTATTCCTTCTTTTGGTCGGTCATGGAGACGTAGGTGAAGGCGTTGATGTCGTCGTAGTAGAAGTTCTGCCAGTCGGTGCCGTTGTCAATGCGGCTGTAGTAGGCATTGACATTGGCGTGGAGCCAGGAGTTGCGGTATTGGTAGCCGACTTCTGAACTGAATACGCGCTCATTCTTGAGATTGAGCACAAAGTCGTTGTTGATTTCAGGGGCGGCAAAGGCGTTGCGGGCCTGCGGGGCGCGGTGCTCGTATCCGGCACCGAGGGTGAGCACCTGTCCGCGGCCGAGGTCGAAGTTGGCGCTGGCCTTGAAACCGCCGTCGAGGAACTGGGATGTCTTGCTCTTGCCGTAGGAGTTGTTGGCGGCAAGTCCGTTGCGCATGCGGCCGTCGCGCTGCATGGTCGTGTAACCGAGTTTGGCGGCTACGGTGTAGTGTACAAATCCAAAGGTCTCGCTGTAACTGGTCCACAGTTTGGCGTTGTTGACGTACAGGTTGTAGTCATAGCCGAAGCGGTCGCCTACATGTACCTCAGCGTTGGGATGGTTGAGGTCGTACTGTACCTCGTCGCCATCGGGAGCATAAGTGCCCACGGCGTAAGTGTTGATGTTGTGGTAAACCGATGCGCCGAGCAGGTCGTCCATGGTCTGGTAGTGCATGCCCTTGTTGGTGGCGGCGATGATACCGAGGTTGAAATTCTGGTCCTTGGAGATCTGCTTGTTCCAGGTGGAGGCCAGTGTAAAGGCCAGTGCGTCGCTGTGCTTGGCCTGGATGAAGTACATGGCGTCTGCGCCCTGGGCTGCAGCCTGCTGGTTGGAGTAGTACAGACGGTCGAAGTCGATCTGTCGGTTGGCCTTGGATGCCCGCCAGTAGTCTACTGCTGCACTCCAGTCTTCGAGACACTGCTGGGTGCGGTAGGAAGAGTTGTCGGAGTTCCACACGTCGTAGTAACTGCTCGGCATGTTCTTCCAGTAGTTGGGGTGTGGATTGTCGGAGTTGTTGTAGTTGAGCTTGGTGCTCTTGTATATGGCGTACTTACCCATTAGTGAGGTGGTAAGTTTGTCACTGTCGCTGATCTTCCAGTCCCAGGTGAGCAGGGCGGTGGGAGCAAAGTCGGTGACGATGCGCGAGTTGCGCTTCTTGCCGTTCTGGTATCCCCAGTAGGGATTGTAGTAGCGGTCGTTGGCCAACCAGTACATCTCGTCGGTGCCGGCACCCTGCGATGCGCGCTCGGTGGGGTTGCCCCATGTCGAGAGAGACAGTGAGTGGCTTCCGTCGCCGAATACCTTTTGCAGGCCGAGGAAGTAGGAGAGAGAGTTGTAGAAGGTGCCTTCTACGTATCCGCGGTTGGCCCAGCGGTAGGTGATGTTGCCGGTGAAGGCCCATCCCTTGTTGCTCAAGCCGGTGTTGAATGTATACATTGCGCGGAGCGAGTAGTTGCGGTTGGCTCCGGTCAGGGTGATGCGCTGTCCGACGGGCATCGCTGCCGGGCGGAAGTTGTAGTTGTTTGACCCTGCCATGTCGGCCATGGCGAAATTGTTGCTCTCGAAGGGCAGCGAGGACTCCATGTTGCGGGTCTGCTGGTTGAGGCCGCCCACGAGCGAGTAACGGAACTGTCCGCTCTCCATGTCGTTCATTGGCACGCCGTTGATGTAGACGGCGTTGTACTTCTGGTCGAACGCGCGGTAGCGGAAACGCACGGGCGAGAACAGATAGCCTACCTCGCTGGCGTAGATGTTGCTTCCGGAATTGACGATGGTCACGTTTTGTGACATGTCCTCGTCTTCGCCCAACTGCGCCTCGGTGAACGTGAAGGCCGACTCGCTGAGCACTGCTGTGTTCTGACCGATACTGTCGGTCTGGGCCATAGCCATAGGTGCGTAGCAGAGGGCCATCACTGCCATTTTTAGCTTTTTCTGCATGTTATGATATAAGTATGAATTGTTCTGAAATGCAAAGTAAAGAAAATTTTTTTGAAATTATCAGTTTTCTCCCGTGAAAATTCTGTGTCACGGGGAGTTACGCCAACATATAATGTGTATTTTGTGGCTTTTGCTCGCGGTTTTTTGGGCGGGACTTGTGTGTTGTGTGCGCTTTCGGGTGATAAGGTACCAACCGTATAAATGCAAATTGAGGACAGCCAATGGACTGCCCTCAACCAACACAAAAACTAAACTAGACTTAACTAAGTTGATTGGAAACTTTCACAAGCTCCTAATCACGATTGCAAAATTAATGGTTTATTTCGTAATGCAAACATCTTAATTGTCAAAAAAAAAAAAAACTTGCGCACAAATGTTAATCCGTTATGTACGATTGGCCTTATCGAACAGATATTCGTCAAGTAGTACCATTGCGGTCATGGCCTCGACGATGGGTACGGCGCGGGGCACAACGCACGGGTCGTGTCGTCCGTGCGGATGGATGGTGGCCGGCTGGCCATAGATGTCGACCGTGTCTTGGGGCTGTGAGAGGGTGGGGACGGGTTTGAAGGCAACGCGGAAGTAGATGTCTTCGCCGTTGCTGATGCCGCCCTGTATGCCTCCGCTATGGTTAGTGATGGTGGAGGTGCGTCCGTCTTTGACGGTGAACCGGTCGTTGTGCTGGCTGCCGCGCATGCGGGCACTGTCGAATCCGTCGCCGTAGTCAAACCCTTTGGCGGCGTTGATGCTGAGCATGGCGGCCCCAAGACGGGCGTGAAGTTTGCCGAACTCCGGTTCTCCCCAGCCTGCGGGGCATCCGCGTGCTACGCAGGTGACGATGCCTCCGATGGTGTCGCCCTCCGCGCGTACCCTGCCGATCAAGTGCTCCATCTCTGCGGCTGCCTCAGTGTCCGGGCAACGTACCGCATTGCCCTCGGTGCGGGTGAGGTCGTAGTGGGTGTAGTCGTGGGGCAGGGCGATGTCGCCGATGGCCGATGTGTAGGCCCTGATACTGATGCCCAACGGCTGCAGTGCCAGTTTGGCCAGCGCTCCGGCCACGCAGCGGCTGGCGGTGATGCGGGCCGAAGCCCTTCCGCCTCCGCGGTGGTCGCGTATGCCGTACTTGCTGAGATAGGTGTAGTCGGCGTGTGAGGGGCGTAGCAGCGTGCGGAGCGGCTCGTAGTCGCCGGACCGATGATCGGTGTTCTCGATGATGAAACCGATGGGACATCCGGTCGACTTGCCCTCGAACACACCACTGAGCAGCCGCACGCGGTCGGCCTCGTGCCGGCTGGTCGTGAGCGCACTCTGCCCGGGACGCCGACGGTCGAGCTCGTGTTGTATGAACTCTGTGTCGACGGTTATCCCTGCCGGCATGCCGTCGACAACACCGCCGATGGCTTCGCCGTGGCTTTCGCCGAAGGTGGTGAGGGTGAACAGATGTCCGAATGTGTTGCGCATCGGTATCTTGGAAAACCTATAATGTATTAGCAGTTGCCGCATCCGCCGCAACCTTTGTCCTTGCCGCTATGGCAGTTGCCGCAGCTGCCTCCGCAGCATCCTTCGCCGCTGAGCTGGTTGGCAAGACTTTGTATCTCCTCGTTGGTGGCTTCGCGGCTTTCCTTTACGGTGCCCTCGAAGTGCAGGTCTTTGCCGGCGAGGGGGTGGTTGAGGTCGATGGTGATCTTGTCGGTGCCAATCTCGAGTACACGGCCCATGAAGACGTTGCCGTCCTCGTTCTTGAGCGGGATGATGGCGTCGACGCGCACGTTCTCGCTGTCGAAGTGTCCGTCGACGGAGAAGATCTCCTTGTCGAGTTGCAGTATGCGCTCGTCGTAGTGCTCGCCGAAGGCCTTGTCGGCGGTCACGTCAAACTCGAAGGTGTCACCGGTGTTGAGATCCTTCACGGCCTCTTCGAAGGCGGGCATGGCTACGCCGAAACCGGTGATGAAGACAAACGGTTTGTCGTCGGTGGTGGCTTCCTCTATTTTTGTTTCGTCGTTGTTGGTGGTGTACATCTTGTAGGCGATGGACATGTACTTGTTGGTCGTTTCCATTGTGTATGTTTGTCGTTTATTATCGTTGTTTCTGCAAAGGTAGCAATTATCTCTCTACTTTTGCGGTGAATTGTGATTTTTAGTATCTTTGCGCCAACTATCCCGTTACTCTATGATGAGAAAAGCATATTTCCTCTTTTTCCTGCTCGGCGTTTGTGTGTTTTGTCATGCGCAGCGTCCGGTGCTGGGCAAACTCTCCCCGATGCTCCGCGGTATTGTCACCTCGCAGCGGCGTGCGTCGGTTGCGAAGGTTGATGTACGGTCGGATGCGCGTCGGCAGCGGGCATCGTTGTGCGCCTTTGTGCGTACCGACGGCCCGGCAGACACGCTGCTTGCCGCCTATGATAGCCGCGTGTTGGCACAGGTGGGTGATATCTGCATCGCTGACATACCGTTGTCGCAATTGGGGGCACTGTCGGCCAATCGCCAGGTGCTCCGTATAGAGGCCGGTCGCAGTGCGCAGACGCTGCTCGACACGATGGCCGTGCTCACCCGTGCCGATGCCGTCTATGCCGGCGAGGGCCTTCCGCAGGCCTATACCGGACGAGGTGTTGTTGTCGGTGTGGAGGACATAGGATTTGATGTGACCCATCCCGTGCTCTGGTCAGACGACGGCGAGTACCGTGTGCGCCGCTTTTGGGACCAACTCTCTGCCGACACCCTCTCCGGCCACCGCCGCTATGTAGGTGCAGCCTATGCATCGGCCGACTCCATTCTGGCCTGCGCCCATTCGCGCGATGCGCTCACCCAGTACCACGGCACCCACACGTCGGGTATCGCCGCCGGCAACGGGTACGACGGCCGGTACCGCGGTGTGGCCTATGAGAGCGACATCTGTCTGGTGAGCAATGCCGTCAACGGCGACGAGATATACATCGACAGTGCCGACATCTACAAATACACGACAGCCACCGATGCGCTCGGTTTCAAGTATATCTTCGACTATGCCCAGTCGCGCGGCATGCCCTGTGTGGTGTCGTTCAGCGAGGGCAGTTCCGAGGATACGCGCGGCGACGACCAGCTCTACTACGCGCTGATGGAGCGGCTTACCGGTCCGGGACGTATCTTTGTCGCTTCGGCAGGCAATACGGGCCACTGTTCCAACTATGTATACAAACCGAAGGGTGTCAAGTACAGAGGTTCGTTTTTCCGTAGTTCCGGACGGTCAATCTCGCTGACGATGGCCTCGCACGACGATTTCACCTGTCGTCTCACGGGATATGCCGACGGACAGCAGACGGTCGTCGACCTGTCTTCGGCCGATGTGACGGCCAAGGCCGATTCTCTGTACGAGGATTCCGTCACGCTGGCCGGCCAGCGCTATCTGCTCACGGTCGAGGCTTACCGCTCATGCTACGATGCGTCGGAGACCGACTACGATATCACCCTGTCGGGTGTGGCGGGTATCGGCACGTCGCCCCTCTTGTCGGTAGAGGCGGTCAGTGCAGATGCCGAGGTGGCTATCTACCGCAATGGCGGCACCGATATGACCAACAATGCCACGCTGCGCTCCGACATCTATACGTTTGATGCCACCCACTATATCTATTCTCCCGGTGCGGCACCGGCCGCGGTCTGTGTCGGTGCCACCTCTTACCGTACCTCCTATTGCAACGCTACCGGCGCGACGGTTGCCAACAACTGGGGGTGCGACGGAGCCGTGGCGCGGTACAGTTCGGTAGGTCCTGCCCGCGACGGCAGCATCAAGCCCGATGTGTCTGCCCCGGGCACCAATGTCATCTCGGCCATGAGCAGTTACTATATCGAAGCCAACAGTGAGATGCCGGTCACCTACATGGGCGGATTTGATGTCGGAGGCCGTACCTACGGATGGAGCTGCGAGACAGGTACGTCGATGTCTACCCCAGCCGTGGCCGGTATCGTTGCCCTGTGGCTGCAGGCCAATCCCTCGCTGTCGCCTGCCGACGTGAAGGCCGTCATTGCCCGTACCGCGCGCCCCTGTTCCGGCATTGCGTCTTATCCCGATGCCCGTTGCGGATATGGCAGTATCGACGCCTATGCCGGACTGCTCGACGTGCTCGGTCTGACCGCCATCCGCGATATCAGTGCGACGCAGCCCGGCGGCATCCGGTTCGGTGTTGCCGACGGCCGCATCGCCCTCCACCTTGACGCGGTCGCGGCCCAGCCTCTGCGGGTGCGCATCTATGCCACATCGGGTGCCTTACTTATGGAACAGTCCCTCGTGGCCGGACAGCAAGCGTATGAGGTAGATTGCTCCTCGCTGCCCCGTGGTGTGTATGCCGTGCAGGTCGATGGCGCTACACCGTCGGTCACAGGGTCGACGCTCCTGCGGCTATGACATGATGCGTACCTATGTGCAGTGGGTGGTGATGAAAAAGAAAGGATGCTTTTTCGCTTTTGAAAAATTTGTATAATTTTGCAAGTGAAAACACTTTCGGGTATGCAGACTTTCATTCCCCTTGTCTTTTCTGATGACAATCATTTTATCCTTTATAAAAAAATGAAGAAAATAAAATTCTTATTGATGACCTTGGTGGCCGCCATGCTTGTAGCCTGCGGCACCACACGTACCGTGCCCATCACCGGCCGTAAGCAAAATCTGCTCGTTTCCGACGAACAGGTACTCTCGCTGAGCAATCAGGAGTACACCAACTACATGAAGTCGGCCAAAGCATCGACCAACTCCACCAATACCGCCATGGTGAAGCGTGTAGGCCAGCGTCTGGCCACTGCCGTGGAGAACTATCTCAAGAACAACGGTGCTGCCGACGATGTGAAGAACTACAGTTGGGAGTTCAATCTCGTGCAGGACAATTCCGCCAATGCGTTTTGTATGCCCGGCGGCAAGATTGTCGTCTACGAGGGTCTTCTGCCCTATACGCAGAACGAGGCTTCGCTCGCCATCGTGCTCGGCCATGAGATTGCCCACGCCGTAGCCCGCCATTCGGCAGAACAGATGAGCAAGCAGATCAAGAACCAGTACGGCACACAGATTCTCGGTACGGTGCTCAATGCCGCCGGAGTGGGGTCTACCACCACGCAGATAGCCCAGATTATTGCCCAAAAGGGCCTGCAGTTCCGTAGTCTGAAGTATTCGCGCGACAATGAGAGCGAGGCCGACCACATGGGACTCATCTTCGCAGCCATGGCCGGTTACGACCCGCAGGTGGCCGTCAGTTTCTGGGAACGTATGTCGCAGGGCAACAACAGCAACACGTCCGACCTGTTCAGCGACCACCCCTCCGATGCCAAGCGTATTGCCGCCATCAAGTCGGAAATGGCCGAGGCACTGACCTACTACAAGCCCACCACGACAACAACAACGAAAACCACCACAACCAAGAAGACCACCACGACCAAGAAGACGACAACGGCGAAAAAGAAGACCACTACCAAGAAAAAGTAGTAGTGCAATATATCTACACCCTCTTTATCAATTTACTACAAAGGCCTTGTACTGTCGCTACAAGGCCTTTGTAGTGTTCGTACAAGGCCTTTGTAGTGTTCGTGCGTAACCATCCGAAATAAGCCGACTTGCTCACAACAAAAAAATCTCGCAGGGTT
>CAVFEZ010000075.1:0-10723 GCA_963621665.1 Akkermansia muciniphila
CGCCACGCTCCCAGTGCAGGAGTTTCATCACTTTACGCGTACGTCCGACAAAGATATAGACATCTCCGTTTGTCGGATCCAAACCTACACTTCTCACTTGGCCGCACATGCCATTCACGCCGATTCGCATATCCGTCGGGGTTTGCGACATAACCATCCTATTGTTTTCGTTAATATTGAACATTGCAATTTTTGGCGCAAAGTTCGGAATTGGAAGAGATTGCTACAAGTCGGCTTATTTCGGATGGTTACGGAACAAAAAGGTAGGGCTTACGCCCTACCCTGTATTATGCCGTCCCTACGGGACTCACGCTTGAGAAATACCTATGGGACTCGCCGGTTGCGATATTTTTACCGGACGCCAATAATAAAAAACGTAGGGGCATGCCCCTACGTTGTAATCTGTTGTCCCTACGGGACTCTTCAAAAATCATTTCTTTGTTGCGCCCTCATGCTGCGAGAAGGAGTAGGGGAAGCCGGTGGCTCGCGTGCCGCGCTGGTGGTTGGGCGTGGCGGTCATGTCGAACACGATGTCGCCTCCTTCGGTGAAGGTGGAGTGGGTGATGTAGTTGCGGTCCCAGTCGGCGCCGTTGACGGTCATGTGGCCGATGTAGCGGTTGGCGGTACTGTTGCCGCGTGCGGTGATGTTGACAGTCTTGCCATTCTCCAGGTGTAGGGTCATGTGGTCGAAATAGGGTGTGCCGAGCGCATACTCGTCGGTACCGGGGCAGACGGGATAGAAGCCCATGGCCGAGAATACGTACCAGGCAGAGGTCTGTCCGTTGTCCTCGTCGCCGCAGTAGCCGTCGGGATGGGCGGTATAGAGACGGTCCATCACCTCACGGATCCAGTATTGTGCTTTCCAGGGTTGGCCGGAGTAGTCGTAGAGATAGATCATGTGCTGTATGGGCTGGTTGCCGTGGGCGTAGTTGCCCATGTTCATGATCTGCATCTCGCGTATCTCGTGGATGACACCGCCGTAGTAACTGTCGTCGAAGAGTGGCGGAACGTTGAACACGGAGTCAAGCATCTGGTTGAAGGTGTCCTGTCCGCCCATCAGCGTCATGAGGCCGTTGGGGTCGTGGAATACCGACCAAGTGTAGTGCCATGCATTGCCTTCGGTGAAGGCGTCACCCCATTTGAGCGGCGAGAACGGGGTCTGGAACTTGCCGTCCTTGTTGCGTCCGCGCATGAGTTTTGTTTCAGCATCGAACACGTTGCGGTAGTTGAAGGCACGGCGGCGGAACGGTTCGATTTCTTTTTTCGGTTTGCCCAGTGCCTGGCCGAGGCGGTAGATGCACCAGTCGTCATAGGCATATTCGAGGGTGCGTGCCACATTCTCGTTGATCTTCACGTCGTAGGGCACATAGCCCAGTTTGTTGTAGTAGTCGAAACCGCGGCGTCCGGTCGACGATACGGAGGGGTGTACGGCATTGGCACCGTGCTTGACAGCCTCCCAAAGCGTTTCGATGTCATATCCGCGCAGTCCCTTGATGTAGGCGTCGGCAACGATGGAAGCGGAGTTGTTGCCCACCATGCAGTCGCGGTGGCCGGGTGAGGCCCATTCGGGCAGAAATCCGCTTTCCTTATAGGCATTGACAAGGCCTTCCTGCATTTTCACGTTCATCGAGGGGTACATCACGTTGAGCAGGGGGAAGAGGCAACGGAAGGTGTCCCAAAAGCCGGTATCGGTGAACATGTAGCCCGGCAGTACCTTTCCGTTGTAGGGCGAGTAGTGTACGATGTCGCCGGCGGCGGTCTTTTCATAGAAACTGCGGGGGAAGAGTACCGACCGGTAGAGGCAGGAGTAGAATGTGCGCAGGTGGTCGATGTTGCTGTCTTCTACCTCGATGCGTCCGAGTATGTCGTTCCATGTCTTGCGTCCGCGGTCCTTGATCTGATTGAAATCGTCGTTGCCCAGTTCCTTGAGGTTTTGCAGTGCTTGCTCTTCAGAGATGAACGAGGAGGCTATGCGTACATGTACCTGTTCGCCGCGGCGGGTCTTGAAGCCCACGATGGCACCGGCGTGGTTGCACTTGGCGCTCTTTTCGGCGCTCTTGATCTTGCCGTCAGCCACGGCTGAGGTGAAGGCGAAGGGATGGTCGAAGGTCAGTACAAAATAGTTTTTGAAACCCTCCGGCACGCCGCCGGAGTTCTTGGTGGTATAGCCTACAACCATATTCTTCTCGGGAACAATCTTCACATAGGAGCCATTGTCGAAGGCATCGACCACAACATACGCTCCGTCGGTCTCCGGGAAGGTAAGACGCATCATGGCGGCACGCTCTGTCGGGGCGATTTCCGTCACCACGTCGTAGTCGGCGAGATAGGCGCGATAGTAGTAGGGTGTGGCTACTTCGGCCTTGTGGGAGAACCACGAGGCACGTTTGTCCTCGTCGAATATGGGTTGTCCGGTCACGGGCATGATGGAGAACTGGCCGTAGTCGTTGATCCACGGACTGGGTTGGTGGGTCTGTTTGAAGCCCCGTATCTTGTCGGCCGAGTAGGAGTAGGTCCATCCGTCACCCATCTTTCCTGTTTGAGGTGTCCAGAAGTTCATGCCCCAAGGCATGGCCACGGCCGGATAGGTGTTGCCGGTGGACAGTTCGTACTTCGACTCTGAGCCGACGAGCGTGCTCACATAGTCTACGGGCTCGGTTGTTCCGGCAACGGCGTAGCCAATCGACAGTGCCGTCAGTACGGCACAAAACAGTCGTCTTGCTTTCATTTCTTTTTGTTCTTGTTGGGTTATTAGGTTTTGTCTTAAGGCGGAAATTGAGGAATTCCACCTTAATCGTGTAATACTGCAAAGATATACAATTCTTTGGTAACTATGGGCGAAATATTTATAAATGTCTATCCGTGTGCAGACACTCTGCCATGTGCATGGCCTCGGCCCGTGCCGGTTTGCCCGTGCCGGTTGTCGGTATGTGGTCGACGGAGAAATAGTGGCGGGGTTGTTCGTACTGCGACAGATGATGGCGGCAGGCGGCGATGATGGAGTCAAGGTCGTCGGTGGCGGCGAGCAGTACGGCACATTCGCCGAACTTGGCATCCTTGACCTTGGTGATGACGAAGGGCACGGGGATGTGCGGACGCAGCCGGGTCTCCATCTCCTCGATCTGGAGTTTGATGCCGCCGCTGCAGATGACATTGTCCTTACGCCCGATAATGCGGAAACGGCGGCCGTCGCTATCCATCTCGGCAATATCGTTGGTGGTCAGTGTGTGGGCGCAGATGGCGGGCGCATCGATGACGAGGCAACGGTCGGCGTTGAGGCTGACCGCGACGCCATCAAACGGGGTGTACCATACGCTGGCTTCCGGTCCGCTCAACCGTCGCAGGGCGATGTGCGAGAGCGTCTCCGTCATGCCGTAGGTGCTCCACACGGCGTTGGGGAAGGACTGGAGCCTGCGCTCCATGTCGGGGTCTATGGCCCCGCCGCCAATGATGAGGTGGCGTATGCGTATGAGCAGGTCGCGCTCTTCGGGCACCTGCAGCGAGTTGTAGACCTGCAACGGCACCATGGCAGCGAAGTCGGGGGCGGCGGTGAGGCCGTGCAGCGGGTGTCCGCCCGGAGGGATGACGGTGAGCCGCAAGTGCCATACGATGGCCCGAACGGCCATCATCTTGCCGGCAATATAATCTGTTGACATGCAGAGCAAGGCCGTTTCGCCTTCCTTCAGACCAAGAAATCGGCAGGTCGTGCGTGCGCTGGCTTCCATGCGCCGTTTTTCTACGAGCATCGGTTTTGGCTGGCCCGTACTTCCGCTGGTATGTACAAGGAGGGTCGGCGACGGACTTTGCCAGTCGGCCAGAAATTCATTGTAGGTCATTGTTGGGATGGTAGAAGAGTCGGTCGCCCTGTATTTCAAGCGGCATGCTGATGTTGTCGGTGAAGAGTTGTCCCGTGCCGAGGCCTTGGGGCATGGTGATATGCGGGCCGTAGATGTGGGCGGTGAAGTGGGCAATGGCGTTGAGTCCGATGTTGCTTTCGAGGGCGCTGGTCACCCACGAACCGATACCGCGCTGTCGGGCCATGCCGATCCATTCTTCCGCTCCGTGCATGCCGCCGTGCAGCGACGGTTTGAGGATGATGTATTGCGGGCGGATGGTGTCGAGCAGGTCCTCCTTCATGGCAGGCTGGTTGACCCCGATGAGTTCCTCGTCAAGTGCAATCGGCAGCGGTGTCTCGCGGCAAAGCCGTTCCATCTCGCTCCACTGGTGTTGGCGGATGGGCTGCTCTATGGAGTGTATGTCGTAGCGGGCAAGCCGTTGCAGTCGGTCGAGGGCGGTGTCGGGCGTGAAACCGCCGTTGGCATCGACACGCAGTTCGATATCATCCTTGCCAAACCGCTGGCGGATGTGGCGGATGAGTGCCAGTTCGCTCTCGAAATCGATGGCACCGATTTTCAGTTTCACGCAGCGGAATCCGTCGTTCATCTTCCGTTCGAGGCGTTGCAGCATCTCCTCGTAATTGCCCATCCATACGAGGCCGTTGATGACGATGCCCTCCTCGCCTCGGCTGAAGGGCGTGTCCCAAAGGGCGGTGGTGCCGCGCTCAAGGTGGAGCAGGGCCGTCTCAAGGCCGAAGAGCATCGAGGGGTAGGGGCGCATCAGTGCGTAGTCTGTCTGTCCGGTGGCGCAGAAGTGGTCGCAGACGGCCCGTAGCGTTTGGGCGTAGTCGGGCGAGGCATCACAACTGAGGTCGGGTAGGGGAGCGCACTCGCCTATGCCTGTACGGTTGGGGTATCGTGGAGAGGTGAGGTGTAGCATCCACGACTGCCGTGTGGTGTAGACGCCGCGCGATGTGCCGGCCGGTTGGCGGAAATGCAGTGTGCGGGGGATGATGGTGATATGGTATTCCATGGGTTCGAGGTGAAGAGGCCGGAGCCGCATAGGACTATGGCAGTTTGGGATATTTCTTGAAGTCGGGCTTTCGCTTTTCGAGGAAGGCGCGTCCGCCTTCCTGGGCCTCGTCGAGCATGTAGTAGAGCATGGTGGCATCGCCGGCCAGTTCCTGTATGCCGGCCTGTCCGTCGAGTTCGGCGTTGAGTCCGGCCTTGATCATGCGCAGGGCCAGGGGTGAACGTTCCATCATGGTCTCGGCCCACTCCACGCACTCGTCTTCGAGGCGGTCGAAGGGAACGACCTTGTTGACCATGCCCATGCGCTCGGCTTCCCCGGCACTGTACTGTCGGCACATGAACCATATCTCGCGTGCCTTTTTCTGTCCGACGATGCGGGCGAGGTAACTGGCTCCGAATCCGGCATCAAACGATCCGACCTTGGGTCCGGTCTGTCCGAAGATGGCGTTGTCGCTGGCGATGGTGAGGTCGCACATCAGGTGGAGTACGTGTCCGCCGCCGATGGCATAGCCGTTGACCATGGCGATGACCGGTTTGGGCAGCGAGCGTATTTGCTTCTGCACGTCGAGCACGTTGAGGCGGGGCACGCCGTCGTTGCCGACATATCCGCCGCGTCCCTTGACGTGCATATCGCCGCCCGAGCAGAAGGCCTTGTCGCCGGCTCCGGTGAGGATGACCACGCCGATGCGCTGGGCTTCGCGGCACCAGGCGAAGGCCTGCGACATCTCCCAGGTGGTGAGTGGGGTGAAGGCGTTGCGGTAGCGGGGGCGGTTGATGGTGATGCGGGCGATGCCGTTGTATTCGTCGAAGAGGATTTCCTTGAAGTCGAAATCCTCAATCTTTTTCCATTCTCTTGGGTTTTGCATAATCGAGTATTGAGTTGTAATAATCTTTCATCACTTGTACATCCCGCTCTCCGTCGGTGAACACTTCGAGTACCATAGGTCGGGTGGCCTGCCGGGTGAGCAGGGTCACGATGCCGATGTGCATCTCTTCGGTGTTGCGGGCGGCGAGGTAGCCGATGTCGTTTTGGGTGCAGATGCCTTGTGCCGAGGTATGGTGGGCGGCCCCGATGAGGTTGTGGGCGGCAGGACTGCGGTCGAGGCCGGGCAACTGGCGGAAGATGCTTCCACCGCTGTTATTGAGGAGCAGTATGCGGAGGTTGCCGCGCAGACCTTGGTTCCATAGTGCGTTCTGGTCGTAGAAGAAACTCAGGTCGCCGATGACACAGACGACAACATTGTCGGTGGCGAGCGAGTATCCGGCGGCGGTAGAGAGGGAACCCTCGATGCCGTTCACGCCGCGGTTGCACCATACATAGTGGGCGGCGTAGATATTGGCCAGGCGTATGGCCGAACTGTTGGCATAGTGTAGGTGAAAGGTCTGGTCGAGATCTTCGAGCTGCTGTTCGAAATACTGTACGGTGGCCATCTGCGAGTAGGCGGGACGGTAGGTCTCTGCATGGGTGTCGCAGCATGACAAAAGATGTTGCCAGTGTTGCTTGAAGGTCTTTCTGTTCTGTAAATCGTCGGCAGTGTTGGCGAGAAGACCGAGCAGATGAGTGATGTCTGTGTTAGGACATTCCACAACGGCGGTGAGCGACATCAGTGGGTCTGCCAAGTCTGTGGCATCGGGCGTGACCAAGCACGATTCTGCCTTTGCGGCGCGGAGAAAGCGGCGGGCGCGTTTGCTTACCAAGGTGTCGCCGATATAGACAATATAGTCAGGACAAAGGGCAGTGCGCTCTTCGGGGGTGAAACGGTCGGACGTGACCAGATGTACGGCCTCGTCGAAATGTATGGCGCAGGAGGTGGGGTTGGACAATGCCTCGCCCCATACCACGCAGACTTCCGACAGGCGTTGCCACGTCTTTTCTTCGACAAGGCCGTGCGCGGTCTGTCCGAAGACAATCAGGGGACGTTCGGCCCGGGCAAACCTTTCGGCCAGGCGGTCGAAAGCGGAAGAATGGCCGCCCTTGTTGCCGAAGACATGGAATACACGCTCTTCGGGCAGTTCTGCCGTATCGAAACAAAACAGCGGTTCGCTGATGCGCACATTGATTTGTACGGGTGCGCCCCGGCGGTGTGTGGCGGCGACCAGGGTCTCGTTGACGAGGCGGTTGCAGAACCAGCGCTCCTCGTCGTTGTGTGGTTCGGGCAGGTCGACGGCGCGTCGCACGAAGGTGCCGAGTGCGCCGTGCTGGGGTAGGGTCTGACCGTCGAGTTGTCCAATCCACTGTTGTGGTCGGTCGGCCGAAATGATGATGACGGGCAGATGTTGGTACATCGCTTCGGCGGCCGCAGGAGCCAAGTTGAGCAAGGCCGTACCCGATGTGACGCATACCGCTACTGCTTGTCCTGTAGCCTGCGCGATGCCCAACGCATAAAATCCTGCGCTGCGCTCGTCGGTGACGGGATGGCAGACGATGTGCGGATGCTCATTGAGATTGTGTACGATAGGGGCATTGCGGCTTCCGGGGCATACGACGGCGTGCCGTATGCCGTGGGCGGCCAGTAGGGTGGTGAGTATGTTGATGTTTTCTTTGTCGCTGTACACCGTGAAGGGAGGAATAAGTGGTTGTAGAAATCAGAAAAAGTGGCTGGCCCGACGAAGTGAACAGTGTCTACAGTCGTAGCACGTTGCGCATGGTTTCCATCTTGGCTTCGGTCTCGTCCCATTCGTTTTGCTCTGTGCTTTCGCTGAGCAGTCCGCCTCCGGCATGCAGGGTGCAGACGTTGCCGTCGATGCTCATGCAGCGCAGGGTGACATAGAGGTGGGTCTGTCCGCCGGGAACGAGCATACCGGAAAAGCCACTGTAGTAGCGGCGGTGTTCCGATTCATGGCCGAGGATGAACGTCGTCGCTTCTTGCTTGGGTAGACCGCAGACGGCAGGGGTGGGATGAAGGGTGGCGAGCAGGTCGCCCAAATGCCGGGTGTCGGCAAGGGTGAAACGGAAGTCGGTACGCAAGTGTACCAGTTGGCCGGCGCGTGCGGTGTAGGGGCCTTGCTTTTCTTGTGCGTCCGACCACTGGTTGATACAGGCTTGGATGTAGTCTTCCACGATATGTTGCTCTTCCCGGTTCTTGTCGCTCCATATGATGTCGCTTTCTGCTGTTCCTGTTGGGGTGGACATTGTGCCGGCCAAGGCCATTGTGGTGTAGGTGTTGCCTGTGCCCTCGATGAGTATTTCGGGGGTGGCGACCAGCCATGTGCCGCTTTTGGGGGTGGAGATGAGGGCCACGTACTGGTGGGGATAAAGGGCGCAGGCGCGAAGAAAGACAGCGGTCAAGGTTTCGTCATCGGTTTCTCTCTGGCCAGCCGGTGTAGCAATGGTCAAGCGATGTGTGCGGGAGAGCACAAGTTTGCGAAACTGTCCGTCGGTGAGCGCGGTATGAAACCTTGCGAAATCGGTGGCGTAGCGATGGCGCTCGCCGGTGTCGGTCGTGTCGGAAAGTATCGTTGCAGAAGTCGGAAGTGAAACGGGGAGAGGTAGGGTGTGTTCCTCATCGGGATGAAGCAAGAGTATGGGGCAGTCTTCCGACGGGGCAAAGGGAGCGATGACAAATCCGTTCCGGCCGTTGAGCGACGGTAGCGAACCGATAGTTTCCGGTTCGCTACCGCACTGCGTGAGCCGGGTGTAGTGGTCTGCGTGGGGCAGACGGTACATCGCAGTGCTGGTCATGGCTTGGGCTTGTTGAGGATGAAGTTGGTCACCTGTACGGTAGAGATCAGGTCGTCCTGACTGTTGGTGATGTTCACCTGCCAGGTGTGCAAGGTGCGTCCCTTGTGCAGTATTTGGGCTGTGGCCGTGACGGTGTCGCCCTCAAGCACAGCCTTGACATGGCTGGCGCTCACGTTGATGCCCACGCATATCTTTTCGGGGCAGAGGGCCAGCGAACCGACCCCTGCCAAGTTTTCGGCCAGGGCGAGGCTTGCGCCGCCGCTAAGAAAACCGAACACCTGGCGGTTGCGGTGGTCTACCTTCATCGTGGCTTTGCAGGTGTCGGGCTCGGGGGTGGAGATGAAGTCCATGCCGAGTGTCTGTGAGAGGCCGTCTTGCCGGAGTAGAAGTTCCTTTTGCTTTTCTATGTCCATGTGAAATCAGTCGTTTTGATGCCTTTTGAAAAGACGGACCGTGTGTGGCCCGTCTTTTCTCGGATTTGTATGTATGCAAAGTTACATCAAAATGGAGACAATGCAAAATAATTCGCAAAAGGAATGTGGCGTGTAGCGCTTGTGCGTGTGTGGGCGTTTTTGGAAAAAAAGGTGCGTCACTTCTTCAGCCATGCTCCGCGTGTGAAATCGGGAATCTCGACAGGTGCCGAACCGTTGGCGATAGACAGGGCCGACAGTTCACCGATGCAGCACCACTCGGCCATGTCATAGACATCCATGTCGAGGGGAAGTCCGTTGAGCAGGCAGTGTACGAGGCGGTAGTCCATGATGTAGTCCATACCGCCGTGTCCGCCTACCTGTTTGGCTTTGGTTTCAATTTCCTTGATGTAGTCGGGAGTGTACTTGGCCAAAAGAGCGTCGCGTAGCGTGTCGGGCATAGACTCGTGGGCGTTGAGGTTTTGGTAGTCAGCCTTCTCGCTGCTCATCTGCGTGGAGCGCAGCAGCAGTTCTTCGATGGGGTACTTGCTGGCGTAGCCGTCGCTTCCCACAATCTGGAAACTGCGGCTGTAAGGGCGTGGTGTCATCACATCGTGCTGTATGAGCATGGTTTTTCCGTTGAGTGTCCGTATGAGCGTGGAGGTCTGGTCGCCGTTCTGAAAGTCGGTGCAGGGCTTGCCCGTGTTCTTCTCTACCTGCTTGGGGCCGTTGACGGCTTTGGTGTCCATGGCTACCAAGGTGGTCATGCGGTCGGTGCGGTGGATGTCGAGCACTTGGCAGTCGGGGCCGATGCCGTGGGTGGGGTAGACATCGCCGCGGTGCTTGTGGTTGAAGTCAAGTCGCCAGTTGTTCCAGTATTCGCCCCAAAAGTCGTCGAGGTTGTGCAGGTAGGAACCCTCTACGTGCAGCACCTCGCCAAAGAGTCCCTGACGGGCCATGTTGAGCGTTGCGGCTTCGAAGAAGTCGTAGACGCAGTTTTCGAGCATCATGCAGTGCTTGCGTGTGCGCTCAGCCGTGTTGATCAGTGCCCAGATGTCTTCAAGATTGGTCGCGGCGGGTACTTCTATGGCTACGTTCTTGCCGTGCTCCATGGCGTAGAGGGCGATGGGTACATGGCTTGCCCAGTCGGTGCAGATATAGATGAGGTCGATATCCTTGCGCTCGCACATCTTCTTGTAGGCTTCGGTTGTGCCGCTGTATGACGTGGCTTTGGGTTTGCCGTATCTCTTTAGGGTCTGTTGGGCTTGCTCCACATATTCGGGACGTACATCGCAGATGCCCTTGATCTCCGTCTGCTCGATGTTGCACCAGCGGTCTACCGCTGAGGCTCCGCGCATGCCGACGCCGACGAAGCCTACCCGCACGGTCTTCATCTTCGGTAGGGCCAGACGGAGTACGTCGGTCTGTCCGGCGGGACGGGCGGGCACGGTCGTAGTGATGGTAGCAGATTGGGCGCTTGCCAATAGGGATATGGCGCACAGCAATACGGTCAATAGATGTCGTTTCATAGTAATTGTAATGGTTTTAGAGGTTTTTTTTGTTGTCGGATACAAAGGTAATCATTTTAGGGCGGTTCTATAAATTACCGCCGTACAAACATTATTTTTTCTTATGCTCGGAAACGTTTCTGCGTGCATTGTACAAGATGTAGAGCACACTCTCCATTAGTTCGCAGACTTCGCTATATGAAGCCTTTCCCCATTGCACTTTGCTATGATTTACATTGTTCATCCATCACATAC
>CAVFEZ010000076.1:0-10706 GCA_963621665.1 Akkermansia muciniphila
ACTATGCGCCCCTTACAGGGGCACGTTGTTGATAACCCTATCAAAACGTAGGGCTCACGCCCTACGCTATAGTCTGTCGTCCCTACGGGACTCGTCTGTTGCGAAATTTTTACCGGACACCAGTATATAAAAATGGTAGGCGTCTAAAGCCCTGAAAGGTAGGGTGTTCAAAATCGGATAAGAATACGTGCGGATTTTTATATTGGTTTGAATTTGCAATTATTTGATTCTCAATGGGGATTCGGCAATTAAAGCCCTGAAAGGGCGACACAATCATAGCCCAGGGTGAGGACGGAGCGAAGCGACGGACGTAACCCTGGGTTTTTATGTAGAGCGGAGCAGGCTGGCCTGTAAGGTCAGCACAACAATATGCGGGTTGTGCTGACCTCACAGGCCAGCCGTTTCGTGCGTATACGAAAACCCAGGGTTACACCGCTTCACTACGTTTCGCGGTTCACCCTGGGCTGTGATGTTACGCCCTTTCAGGGCTTAGGTATGCAAAACTCCACAAAATTACGACTGCATTTTTCTGAGTTTTGAATACTCTACCTTGTTGGGCTTATGTATGTGTTTTTGCTTAGTGACGGTAAAAAATCACTTGATCACCTTCACGGTCTTGCCGTCGGCCATGCGTACGATGTTGACGCCTTTTTGCAGGCTTTGTACCTTTGCTCCGCCGACGGTGTAGATCTCGGTGACGGTGCGGTCGGTGGTAGCGGTGTTGATGGCGGTGGCGGCATCGGGGCCGAACTTCAGGGTGGCGGTGTAGAAGCCACCGTAGTTGATGGTGAAGTCAGCGGTCATCTCGCCTTCTGCGGTGGAAACGCCGGTCATGGTGACGGTGCCGTTGTAGGACGACCAGTCATCGGGCAGCGGTGCAGATACCTCGGTAGCGGTGATGTAGGTGGTGCCGTCTACTTCCTCTACGTTGACATCGAAGGAGAAGTCGCCCATCACCTCCTTGTCGGCATCAAGCATGTTCTTGATGATGAAGGTGTAGGTGCCGTCGGTCTTCTTGACCAGTTCGACGGTGGCGTTGCGGTCGCCGGCGTAGGTCTTGTCGCCGTACATGTCGAAGGTGTAGGCCATCTGTCCTGCGTAGGCCACGGTGTCGTTGGTTTCAGGTTCGGGTGTGGTAGCCAGAGGCACGAGTTTGATGCTCTTGTACAGGGCGTAGGATTGCTGGCTGGAGCCTTCGCCGCTGCCGATGGCAATCTCGGTGAGGTCGTAGAGACCGGACATACGGCTGGCAGCAATCTTGACATTGCCGTCTACCACAAGACCGTCGGCCTTGGAGATCTCGATGGTGACAGGATTGTTGTCGACGGTGTACTCGCCGGTGTTGTTGTTGCCCATGCCGTCATTGCCGTCCCAGAAGGAGGTGAAGACGCCGCTTGACTTTCTGTATACGTGGATGTTGTTTGTCCAGGTGATGGCGTCAGTACCTACGGAGAGGATATCCTCGGTGCTGCGCTGGCAGTTGGTCACGTCGACGATGGCCTGTACCTTGTACTTGTCCCAGTCGATGGGCGTGGTGTAGAGGAAGCCTGTGCCGTCGGCCTGGTATTCCTCGGCGATGATGACCTCCTTGTCGGTGGGCTCCTCGTCCTTGGGTTCGGAACCGAAGGAGGCAGCCAGTTCGTAGGCGTCGGTGCCGACGGTGCCCGACAGTTCCATGTAAGCCACAAAGTAAGGCTTGCCGTTCTCAGCGGTCATGGGAGCGGCGTTGAAGATGTCGATGGTGAGCGTAGCACCGTTGAAGGTCTCGTCGTCGGTGGTGAGGGTGACGGTCTTGCCGTCTTCCTCGACACTGTAGAAGTCGCCGTCGGAGTCGGTGTAGAGTTTCACGTCGTTGACGGTGACATCGCCGAGGGCGTGTCCGTCGATGCAGAGATCCTTGAAGGTGAAGTGGTAGGTGTCGTCAGACATCTTCTCCACGAGCAGTTGCTTGTCGGCAGTCGAGAGGATGGCAGGTTCGCCCTCGTTGGTTACGATGCTGGTCATCAGACTGTCGGTATAGGTGGTGTCGCTTACTACCGTGACAGGCTCTTCGGTCTCGATGGGCAGAATCTCTACAGAGGTGTAGGTGGCGTTGCTGCGGTTGGCACCTTCAGCGCTACCGATCTGTATGGAAGTGGCGGCCCACAGTTTGGCAGAGAGTTCCTGCCATGTGCCGGTCTGGTCGCCGTTGAAGGAGTTGTACTCCTCGCCGTTGACGAGCACGCCGTGTTCCTTGGAAATCTCTACGGTGATGGTGCCGGTGATGTCGGTCTTGTAGGTGAGCAGCGGGTGTCCGCCGCCGTTGGCCTTGGTGTCGAGGTAGTCTACCTTGAGCGCGTGTGCGCCGTAGGAAGCGTGGTTGACGGAGTAGTAGAAGTGCCATCCGCCGATGCACCAAGCGTCGAGGTCCTCGCCCACGGAGAGGATGTTCTCGCTTGTGCCGGTACAGGTAGACACGTCGATGACGGCCTTGACATACTGCTTGTCCCAGTCGATGGTGTAATACTTGTCGTTGCCGAAAGTGGCACCGCCGGGCTGATAGCCGGGAGTCACGACTTCAATGGGGTCGATGGCAGCCATAGCGGCCATGGTCACCAGAAGCATGGTGAAAAGAGATAGAATCTTTTTCATGTGTGAAGTAGGTTTGTAGTTTGGGTATGATAAATAAAAATAATATAGGTCAGGTATTCAGATATGCAAAGATAGGGTAATTCTCTTGTATGCGCAAATAAAAGTCGGTCGTTTCGCACATTTGCACAAAAAAACGACTAACTTTGCAATTATAGGTGCAGTGTGGAGTACCCTGAACATGTACACTTCCCCAAACCTTTTATCAACATTTTATTAACTATCACAATTATTTTATGAAAAACAGATTTTCAACGATTGTCTGTACGCTCGCTGTCTGTCTGTCTGTCTGTACGGTCACCGAGGTCAGTGGACAGGTGACGGTGACGCAGAGTGACGGCGGGGTGACCATCGGCAACGAGTATCTGTCGCGTACGTTCAAGACGGACGGCAAGAAACTCAAGCCCGGTGCCCTCGTCAACAAGCGTACCGGCGTGACGTTCACTCCCGGAGAAGGCAGTGAGGAGTTTGCCCTCAATCCAGCCAACCAGGAGAAGCCCATCGCTGGTCTGATCGACCGTACCGACTGGACGGTCACTGTCGACGGATTCTCCTACGACAATGACGGCAAGGACGGATGGGCCGACCTCATCATCGACGGCGATGCCAACACCTACTGGCACTCCAACTACGACGGTAGCGATGCCACGGTGATGAACATGCCCCACTGGTTCCTGATCGACATGCAGAAGGAACAGACCGTCAAGAGTTTCGGTTTTACCCCGCGCCAGCACTCTCTCGGTGCTGAGGCCAACGGACAGGTGAAGTCTTGGGAACTCTATGCCGGCAACGATCCCGACGCACTCACCAAGGTGACGGAAGGTACGTTTGAGACCTTCCAGCTCGAAGAGCGTTGGGTAGACCTGCCCGAGGCCGTGACCTGCCGCTATGTGAAGTTTGTCATCACCTCCTCGTTCAACGGACTGAAGTTTGCCAACACCGCCGAGTTCCGTCTCAGCAGCGAGGCGCAGACCGGCAGCGACGGAGAAACCGAGGAGATCACCGCACTCGACCGCACCGGTTGGACCGCTGAGGCTGACTCTTGGATACACGAGAGCAGCACCACAGGCGATCCCTCGCTGGCTATCGACGGCAACGAGCACTCGTTGTGGCACTCCTGGTATGAAGATTCCAGTCATCCCGAGGGTACCGGTACAGGTACCGACGTGCTGCCGCACAGTCTGATTATCACCCTGCCCGAGGCCACCGCGTTCCGCGGATTCGGTTATCTCGGCCGTTACGAGGGTGTGCAGACCAACGGTTGTGTGAAGGGATATGAGTTCTATATCTCTGACGACAAGACCAACTGGACCCTCGTCAAGAAGGGATCCTTCGGCTATACCACCATCGAGACCGAGTGGGTGAGCCTTGGCGCGGAGTACACCGCCAAGTATGTGAAACTCACCTGCACATCGGCCATGAACGGCAGTAAGTTCAGCGGTTGCGCCGAGTTCTACCTCACCGACAGCAAGATCGATGCCGACATCGTGAAGCGTTCTTATCTCGTGGCCTCCGACATGACCGTCAGCGAGGTGCGCACCGAAGATATCGACGGCGGCAAGCGTGTCATCTTCGACATGGCTCCCTACAAGCACACCAACGCCGAGGACGGCGTAGAGTCTACTTGGGATATCGACATGGTCGTTGAGATGAAGGATGCCGACCACTTCATGCGCAAGTACCTCCTCATCAAGGCTGCCGACGATATAGCCCTGAATACACCCATCGACTATATTGAGATGGAGAACCTCGGTACGCAGGATGTGGCTTCTACCGACAAGTGGACCCGCTCGCAGACCTCCGGCGGTGTGGGTGGCATGACCGCCTACACCATCACCCTCGGTCAGCCGGTATATATCGACGGTATGTTCTTCGGTTCTGAGTTCCCGCAGGCCGAGAACGAGATCGATGACGACAATATGTACCACACCCGCTACTACAGCGGCAAGTCGCTCAAGACGCTTGGCAACAACGAACACCGTCTCAACGCTGACGGACAGTTCCAGACTTGGAGCAACGTCATCGGCGCCACCCGCTCGGTGACCGACCTGAACATCGTGCGCACCGACTTCTTCAAGTACATCAACACCATCGCCCGTCCCATCCAGGCCCGTATGCAGTACAATTCCTGGTATGACTGGATGCTCACCATCACCGAGGAGCGTATCAACACCTCGTTCAAGGAGATGGAGCGCGGCTTCAGCCAGTATGGTCTCCGTCCTATGGACTCGTATGTGGTAGACGACGGTTGGAACAACTACAATGTCAGCGACGCTTCGCGCTCCGGTACGACCAGCAACGTGACTGGCTTCTGGGAGTTCAACTCCAAGTTCCCCAACGGTCTCCAGGGTGCCAGCGATATCGCCCACCGCTACGGATCGGGCTTCGGTATCTGGCTTGGCCCGCGCGGCGGATACAACTTCCCCAGCAGTTTTGCCAAGTTCCTTGAAAGTCAGGGCAACGGTACCTACAGCACCACCACCGACGATATCGTCACCGGCGACTCCGTGTATGTAGCCAAACTGCGCGAGTTCTTCCTCAAGCAGCAGCAGGACTACGGAGTGAACTACTGGAAACTCGACGGATTTGCCACCCAGCAGCCCCAGGCTTCCAAGAACGGACGCTACATCGTGGGCGGCAAGAACGGCAACTACTACTTCACCGAGCACTGGGAGCGCTGGTACAACGTGCTGAGCGACATGTACAAGGATGCCGACTCCCGCAACTCCAACCTCTGGATCAACCTCACCTGCTACGTCAATCCTTCACCCTGGATCTTGCAGTGGAGCAACTCTGTATGGATCCAGAATTCGCAGGATATGGGCCGCAAGTCAGTCTACAGCCGCACCCGCGAGATGGACCAGCAGCTCACCTACCGTGACGACCGCTACTATGAGTTTATCAACAACCAGCAGCTGCAGTTCCCGCAGGCCAACATCTTCAACCACGATCCCGTATACGGCAAGACCGACTGCGTGGCTGCCAACGCCATGACCGACTCCGAGTTCCGCGCGTACCTCTATATGATGTCTACCCGCGGTACCGCCTTCTGGGAGATGCTCTACAGTTACAACCTCCTCAACGAGGGCAACAAGTGGATGATCAACGCCGAGGCACTCTCGTTCATCGACAAGAACTTCGACATTCTGCGCAACTCCATCTACTTCGGCCAGTCGCCCGTCAACGGCAACATCTACGGCTATTCCTGCTGGAGTACCGCCGACAACGGCCAGGCCCAAGGAATTGTTTCCTTCCGCAACCCGTCAAGTTCGTCGAAGACCTACACCTTCACGCTCGACAAGAGTGTCGGTGTACCCGAAGACGCTACCGGTCTCTATCCGAGCCTTGTGATGGAGTATTCCGGCAGTCAGACCGAGGCCGCTACCGATGTGACAGGCAATGTGAACGTCGGCACGACCGCGCTCTCCTACGGACAGACCTTCTCCGTGACGCTCAAGGGTGGTGAGATCCGTCTCATCCGTTTCGGTGCCAAGGACGAAACTCCCGCTGCCGTCGAGACCGCTACAAGCATCACCGACGGACATGTCACCCTCAAGTTTGACGAGCCGGTCATCGCCCAGGCCGACGAGTTTGTACTCAAAGCCGACGGACAGACCGTAGCCACCGCTTCTGCTGTATCTACCGCTGCCGACTACCGCACGCTCGACCTCACCTTCGGTACTACGCTCGACGAGAGCAAGAAGTACACCGTAGAGGTGAATGGTCTGGCCGACTGGAACGGCAACACCACGACCGCCGCATCGCCCGAGTTCTTCTACAATCCTGGCGGTATCGTCGTCAAGGTGGCTTCTGCCGCTGACATCACACCCGCCGATGCAGCCACAGTCAAGACCGACCTGCACTGTGACGACGCCCAGCAGGCTACGCTCACCGGAGCCGTGCAGCCCACATCGGGCAAGTACTTCAACGGTCGCGGCGCCTTCTCGCTCTCCTTCCTCCTCAATACCACCGAGAGCAATGCCACCATCGCTTCTCAGACTGGTGCATACAGTGTTGCCCTCGTGGGCGGCAAGGTCTGCTTCACCGTCGGTGACCTGTCGTACACGGCCGAGACCAATGTGAGCGACGGCAACAGCCACCACGTGGTTTGCTTGCGTGAGAACAACGGTATGATCAAGGTGTATGTCGACGGCGACCTCCAAGGTACCGCCTACGACAAGGCTCATGTCTGCGATCCCGTAGCCGCTGGCGCACTGACGCTCGGCGAGGATGGCAAGACTATCTCTCTGACTGGTTTCGAACTGCGTGTCGGTGCCTACAACTATTCAGAAGTAGGTACGGCCAGTACCACCAACAAGTACCTCGTTGTCACCGTTTCGGCCCCTTTGGGGGTGGAACTGAGCATCGCCAATGCTGAGAAGACCCTCACCGGGGATGATGGTACCGTACAGGGCCGTGTGTCCAAGGGTGGATCGGTCTCCTTCAATGCAACACCGAAGACTGGTTACACCATTACCAGTTATGTACTCAATGGCGAGGAGAAGGCCGTCGAACTGACCACCAGCCAACCGCTCTCTGAGACGCTCAGTGACATCAATGCCGACCAGACGGTCTACATCAATGTGGCCGTGCCTGCTGGCATCAATGAGACCACTGCCGGTTACGACCTCCAGATTGGCAAGGACCGTATCACCGTGACAGGCGCAGAGGGCCATGTTGCCCTTCATGTGCTCAATCTCGCCGGCCAGCTTGTGGCCGAAGGTGAGGGCGAAGGTATGGCCGTTGTCAGCCGTGCCGGTCAGCCCGAAGGCGCATATATCGTTGTGGTGAAAGCCAATGACGGTGAACACGCCTTCAAGTTTGTCAAGTAAGGTTTTTAAACTGGAGTCCCGTAGGGACGTATTCGCAAGTGCGAGTCCCGTAGGGACGACATAATAGAGGGTAGGGCGTAAGCCCTACCTTTTTTGTTCCGACCCAACAGGTTGCCCCTGTAAGGGGCGCATAATTCATTGCGTGAGATTGAAATATGCGCCCCCTACAGGGGCAACTACGAAAAAAGGCCTGCCACGTCGTTCGACGGAGCAGGCCCTTGGCTATTGTCTTATTGATGATGTTGCTTGCGCTTAGTGGTCGCGGCGCTCACCACGCTCGCCACGGGGACGGCGTTCGCCACGGGGACGGCGCTCGCGCTCTACGTAGCCTTCGGGCTTTTCGATGAGCACGCGGTGCGACAACTTGTACTTGCCGGTCTTGGGATCGATCTCGAGGAGTTTCACCTTGATCTTGTCACCTTCCTTGATGCCGGCCTCTTCTACGGTCTCGAGACGCTTCCAGTCGATCTCGGAGATGTGGAGCAGACCGTCCTTGCCGGGCAGTATCTCTACAAAGCATCCGTAGGGCATGATGGAGCGTACGGTACCCTCGTAGATCTCGCCTACCTCGGGGATGGCCACGATAGCCTTGATCTTGCCGAGAGCGGCGTCGATAGAGTCTTTGTTGGGGGCGGATACCTGCACCTTGCCTACGCCGTCGGCCTCGTCGATGGTGATGGTGGCGCCGGTCTCTTCCTGCATCTGCTGGATAATCTTTCCGCCGGGGCCAATGACTGCACCGATAAATTCCTTGGGTATCTCGATCTGTACGATGCGCGGTACTTGCGGCTTGAGTTCGGCGCGGGGCTCTGCGATGGTCTCTGTGAGTTTGCCGAGGATGTGTTCACGGCCGGCCTTGGCCTGCATGAGTGCCTTCTCGAGAATCTCGAAACTGAGTCCGTCGCACTTGATGTCCATCTGTGTGGCGGTGAGTCCGTCCTTGGTACCGGTGGTCTTGAAGTCCATGTCGCCCAAGTGGTCCTCGTCGCCGAGGATGTCGCTCAGCACGGCGTACTTCTCTTCGCCGGGGTTCTTGATCAGACCCATGGCGATACCGCTGACGGGCTTCTTCATCGGTACACCGGCGTCCATGAGGGCGAGTGTTCCGGCGCATACGGTAGCCATAGAGGAGGAACCGTTGGACTCGAGAATCTGTGACACGAGACGTACGGTGTAGGGGAAGTCTTCGGGTATCTGGCCCTTCAGTCCGCGCCATGCGAGGTGGCCGTGGCCGATCTCACGACGGCCTACGCCGCGCTGTGCCTTGGCTTCGCCGGTGCAGAAGGGCGGGAAGTTGTAGTGCAGGAGGAAACGCTGGTAGCTCTTGTCGAGCACGTCGTCTACCATCTTCTCGTCCATCTTGGTACCGAGCGTACAGGTAGAGAGCGACTGTGTCTCGCCACGGGTGAAGATGGCGCTTCCGTGAGGCATGGGCAGGGGTGATACCTCGCACCAGATGGGGCGGATCTCGTCGGTCTTGCGGCCGTCGAGACGCTTGCCTTCGTCGAGGATGCAGCGGCGCATGGAGTCGCGCATCACGTCGGCATAGTAGCGGCCCATCTCGGCGTGCTTCTCATCGAGTTCCTCGGCGGTGAGGTCGGTGTGGGCAGCGTCGTAGGCTTCCTTGAAGTCGGAGAGAATCTTGTCGAAGGCTTCCTCGCGCGACTTCTTGTCGTGGTCGCCGGACTGGGCGATGGCGTAGCACTTGTCGTAGGTCTCCTTGCGGATCTGCTCGCGCAGTTCCTCGTCGTTGACCTCGTGGCAGTATTCGCGCTTGACGTCGGTGCCGAGTTCTTTCGACAGTTCGGTCTGCAGTTCGCACATGGGCTTGATGGCTTCCATGGCGGCCTTGAGGGCGCCGATCATATCTTGCTCGGATACTTCCTTCATCTCGCCTTCCACCATCATGATGTTCTCGGCGGAGGCACCGACCATGATGTCCATGTCGGCTTCTTTCATTTGCTCGAAGGTCGGGTCGATGACGTACTCGCCGTTGACGCGGGCTACGCGGACTTCTGAAATCGGGCATTCGAAGGGAATATCTGAACAAGCCATTGCGGCTGATGCTGCAAATCCGGCCAATGCGTCGGGCTGGTCTACGCCGTCGGCGCTGAGGAGCATGATCTGTACGTATACCTCTGCGTGGTAGTTGGAGGGGAAGAGCGGGCGGAGCACGCGGTCTACCAGACGCGACGTGAGAATCTCGTTGTCGCCTGCCTTGCCTTCACGCTTGGTGAATCCGCCGGGGAAGCGTCCTGCTGCTGAGTACTGCTCCCGGTAGTCTACCTGGAGGGGCATGAAGTCTGTTCCGGGAACTGCATCTTTTGCGGCACAAACAGTGGCGAGAAGTACGGTGTTGCCCATACGTAGAACAACGCTTCCGTCGGTCTGCTTTGCCACTTTCCCGGTCTCAATGCTGATGGTTCTTCCATCAGGCAATGATACTGTTTTTGTAATAACGTTCATCTATGTCTTAAAATAACATCTAAAAAAATATAATTCGCACAAAGTTACTCATTTTTGGCAGTATACATATCGCGTGCCGCGTTTTATTTTCTTTTTTTATGAATTATGTGTCTGTGCGGTAGTGGCTTGCCGCCGCTGGCGTTTCGTGCTACACGGAAAAAGCGTACCTTTGCAGCCGTTATGATGAAAATATTGATGGTAGCCCTCGGCGGTGCCGCTGGGTCGGTGGTGCGCTATTGGGTATCGCGCATGGTGCAGGAACATACTTGCGGGGCGTTTCCGTGGCCTACGCTGGCGGTGAATGTCGCGGGTTGTCTGGTGATCGGTTTCCTCTATGGTCTTTCGGGTCGTGGAGCGATGGGCCGTGAAGAACTGCGCCTGCTGCTCACGACCGGTTTTTGCGGCGGTTTCACGACCTTCTCTACCTTTTGCAATGAGGGGATGGGACTGTTGCGGTCGGGACAGACGCTTTCGGCGGCCCTCTATGCCGGCGGCAGTGTGGCGCTGGGCTTTGTCTTTGTGGCGCTTGGCGCTTGGCTGGCCTCGCGGTGCTGAGGCTCTGCTGACGGCATTTTTTTTGATTTATGTGACGGTAAAAAAACAACTTGGTACGATTTGAGAACTACGAAATACATATTCGAACGGTTGTCCGACTCATCTTTTTGGCTGTTTTCGCCTCTTTCATCGGTCACATAGCCCGCTATGCTCCCTCTTCAAGAGACAAAAACATCTCAAAAATATAAGCCGCAAATCGTATCAATTTATTTTTTCACCGTCACT
>CAVFEZ010000077.1:0-10656 GCA_963621665.1 Akkermansia muciniphila
CAATGGGGACAATGACGCCCTTACCGACTATAAAGGTTTTACTCTGCAGTTTCATGATGTAGCGCGCAAGATAGAGAAGTTGCATATTTTGTTTGAATGCAGCGGTGTGAAGCAAGGCGACAAAATCGCATTGTGTGGTCGTAACAGTAGCCATTGGGCTGTTGCATTTTTGGCCGTGCTGACATATGGTGCGGTCGTGGTTCCCATTCAAAATGAGTTTACTGCCGACCAAGTTCACAATATTGTAAACCATAGTGATTCCAAGTTGCTGTTTGTTGGAGACGTTGTTGCCAAGACTATTGATGCCGATAAAATGCCCGCATTGGAGGGTATTGTTTATATTCCTGACTATTCATTGGTATTGTCGCGCTCAGAGAAATTGTCCTATGCGCGTGAGCATCTCAATGAGATGTTTGGTAAGCGGTATCCGAAATTTTTCAGAAAAGAGCATATATCGTATTACTGCGAAAAGTCTTCTGAAGAATTGGCCATGATCAATTACACCAGTGGAACTACTGGTTTTTCGAAGGGCGTCATGCTTCCTTACCGGGCTTTGTGGTCTAACATAGAGTTTCTATTGGCTATGTTGGGCGGCCATGTGCGTCCCGGCAGCAATATAGTAAGTATGTTGCCGATGGCACATATGTACGGTTTGGCCGTCGAATTCCTTTTTGGTTTTATCAATGGTTGTCATATCTATTTCTTGACAAGGCAGCCTTCACCGTCGCTTATTGCGCAGGCGTGTGCTGAAATTCATCCGTCAATGGTTGCAACAGTGCCGATGGTGATTGAGAAACTTATACGAAAAAAGATATACCCCTATGTCCAGAGCAACCGGATGCGTTTTTTGTTGGGTATGCCTGTTATCAGCAAAAAAGTAAAAAAACGCATTTATGATATGGTGATGGATGTCTTTGGCGGAAAAGCCTATGAAGTCATTGTTGCCGGTGCTCCGCTGAATGGTGGCATTGAGTCGTTCCTGCACAATATCGGTTTTCCTTTGACTGTTGCCTATGGGACAACGGAGACGGCACCGCTCCTTACGTTCAGCGACTACAAAGATTTCGTTCCTACATCTTGTGGTGTTCCCGTTAGCCGTATGGAAGTGAAAGTAAACAGTGCTGACCCCGTCAATGTAGCAGGAGAGATAATAGCGAAAGGCCCGAATGTAATGCTTGGTTATTACAAAAACGACGAGGCTACGCGCAGCGTCATAGACGACGAACAATGGTTTCATACCGGCGACCTCGCGACACAGGCTGCGGATGGGCATGTCTTCATACGCGGGCGCATCAAGAATATGTTGTTGGGGTCGAACGGACAGAATATCTATCCCGAAGAAATAGAGGACAAACTGAATTCCATGACATTGGTCAACGAGAGCTTGGTCGTTCAGCAAAATGAGAGTCTTGTCGGCCTTGTCTATCCCGACATGGAGGAGGCTAAAAACATGGGGTTTGACATCAAGGATTTAGAGGGTGTGATGGAGGAGAACCGTATTGCATTGAATGAGGTGCTTCCGCCTTTCTGCAAACTGTCAAAGATAAGGTTGCAGGAGAATGAATTCCAGAAGACCCCTAAGAAGAGCATCAAGAGATACCTTTACCAAAATGCGTGATACTACCTGTGAAAGGCAAGTCGAGAACAAACGCTCGATCGCATAAGAAAAGTGGCATAACATAATTTTTACTTAAATTTTAAGACATGGAGATACCGAGCTTTAATTCTCTTATAGAGAAGAGTATTGTAGACAATTGGGAGCTCGACGCCCTAACTGATTTCAAGGGCGCAACACTACAGACTCACGATGTGGCAAGAAAAATAGAGAAACTCCATATCATGTTCGAGAGCAGTGGTGTAAAAAGAGGAGACAAGATTGCCCTCTGTGGTCGGAATAGTGCCTGTTGGGCTGTAGCCTTCCTCGCAACTTTGACCTACGGGGCTGTTGCTGTTCCTATCTTGCATGAATTCACGGCCGAGCAGATACACAATATCGTCAATCACAGTGAAGCGAAACTACTGTTTGTTGGTGATGTTGTGGCCACTGTCATAGATGCGACAAAAATGCCTGATCTGGAAGGCATCATATATATACCCGACTATTCTCTCGTACTTTCGCGTACGGACAAGCTGACCTATGCACGTGAACATCTCAATGAAATGTTCGGAAAGAAATATCCCAAATTTTTCCGTCGTGAGCATGTGAAGTATTATCATGAGCAAAGTCCGGACGAACTGGCCTTGATCAACTATACCAGTGGAACCACAGGTTTCTCCAAAGGTGTGATGATACCTTACCGCGCTTTGTGGAGCAATTACGATTTTGCCGTCCAGGTGTTGGGAAAAACGATTTCAAGAGGTGATCGGGTGATAAGCATTCTCCCAATGGCACACATGTATGGTATGGCATTCGAATTTATTTTCGAGTTCCTGCATGGATGCCATGTCTACTATCTTACCCGGGTACCCAGTCCGGCGATTATTGCCCAGGCTTTCACGCAGGTCAAACCGTCCATCATTATTGCCGTTCCGTTGGTTATCGAGAAAATCATCCGCAAGAAAGTATTCCCGAAAATACAAAACAACCGGATGCGTCTGTTGCTCAACATGCCTGTTGTGAGCAAGAAGGTTTGTCAAAAGATAAAGGAACAGGTATGCACCGCTTTCGGAGGAAATTTCTACGAAATCATTATTGGAGGGGCTGCCTTCAATCAGGAAGTGGAAGCATTTCTCAAGCGAATAGAGTTCCCCTACACAGTCGGATACGGGGCAACGGAGTGCGCTCCGATTATCTGCTACGCCGACTACCAGTCTTTTGTCCCAGGATCTTGTGGACGTGCCGTCGTGCATATGGAAGTCAAGGTAGACAGCCCTGATCCCGAGAATGTACCGGGCGAGATACTTGCCAAAGGCCTTAACGTGATGTTGGGTTATTACAAGAATGAGGAGGCTACACGTACCACGCTTGACGAGCAAGGATGGTATCATACAGGCGATCTCGGCACAATGGACACCAATGGCAACGTGTTCATCAAGGGGCGTTCCAAGAATATGCTGCTTGGCGCAAGCGGACAGAATATTTACCCCGAAGAGATAGAGGACAAACTGAACTCCATGACTTTGGTCAATGAGAGTATTGTCATACAAAAGGGCGACCGACTCGTCGCTTTGGTTTACCCCGATTACGATGAAGCAAAAGCGATGGCTTTCACTGACCATGATTTGGAAACCATCATGGAGGAAAACCGACAGAAGGTGAACGCAGACCTTCCGACATACTGCAAGATTTCGTCAATAAAACTGCATACAGAGGAGTTTGAGAAAACCCCGAAGAAGAGTATCAAACGGTATTTGTACCAGGACATGTAGTGAATGCAAGAAAGCGACCGAAAGTACCGAAGTAAACAAAAATGGTCCGAATTCCCGATATGTGGAATTCGGACCATTTTGTCTATTGTAAGTATTTCATTACAGAATTACAGAACGTGGAATTTGCCAAGGCAGAAAAGCATGATATAGCCTAATGCCAAACCGATGATTCCTACGGTGAGACCGATCTTCATCATCTCTTTCTGGTCAGCCAGTCCTGTAGAGTGGGCTATTGCGTTCGGAGGCGTACTGATGGGCAGACACATGGCCATAGATGCCGAAATGGCAATGCCGATAAGTACGGTCGGGGTACCGCCAATGCTGTCAAGCGACGAACCCATGCCACGGCAAACTACGGCAAGAATCGGAACCAAAAGGGCGGCCGTGGCAGTATTTGAAATAAAATTGGACAGGAAGTAGCAAATGAGGCCCGAGATGAGCATGATGGCTATCGGAGACCATGTGTCAAAAGGTATGCTTCGAATGACGTTCTCGGCCAGTCCCGACTCGTTGAGCGCCAGTCCTAAGGCAAAACCACCGGCAACCATCCAGATGACACTCCAGTTGATTTCTTTCAGATCGCGTGCTTTGACAACACCGGTGAAGGCAAATACTACAATGGGCACCATTGCTACTGTATTCGCCCCGACTCCGGTCACACCGTCAAGCATCCATAACAGTACGGTGACAAGGAAGGTGACTGCAACAACCACGGTACGCCAATTGTGGGATACTTCTCCCTTTATTTCCAGTTGTATGGTTTTCTTCTTGAAGGGGAAGAATTTCTTCAGCAGATACCAACCTACCAGCAAAAGAATGATGGTGAGGGGCATCATGAACGACATCCATGAACTGAAGGTAAGGCCCATGTTCAATCCGGCTGGGTCGTTCAGATATTTTAGGGCAATGGCATTTGGAGGTGTACCGATGGGAGTTCCCATACCGCCGATATTGGCGGCTACAGGTATGGCCAGCGTCAAAGCGACGCGTCCTTTCCCGTCAGGAGGAAGAGCTTTGAAGATAGGGGTCAGGAAGGTCAGCATCATGGCTGCGGTGGCTGTGTTGCTGACAAACATGGAAAATACGCCAGTGATCAGGATGAAGCCCAACAGTACGTTTTCGCTTTTTGTGCCGAATGGACGTAATAGTGTTCGTGCAAACAATACGTCAAGACCTGACTTTGTGGCCGCTATCGCCAAAACGAATCCGCCGAGAAAAAGGATGATGATCGGGTCTGCAAACGTGGCCATGAGCGCCTGGTGGTGGAGCAGTTCGCTCTTGTCAATGCCGTCCCGGAAGAACACGAAAGCGTTGTCTGATGTAGTGAGCAGCAGAAGTCCTATCAGTGAAACGGAGGTCGCCCAAGGCGATATGGCCTCTGTAATCCACAATACCGTAGCAAAGGCGAAAATGGCAATGACGCGCCGTTGGATGACCGTAAGACCTTCTATGCCGAATGTCTCCAAAGGCAGATTCCAAAGCACCGCCGTGATGAGAATGGCGACTGCAAACATGGCAGCTTTCTTAATGCGGAAACTGCCGTCAAGCATGTTTTTTTCTTCTGTTTCCATAAAAATATTATTAGATTTGTAGTTTGTATGATTGCCCGGTTATAGATGCCAAAGGTCTATTATAAAAGACAGGTGTATTCGGAGGTGACTATCACCATTGCAAATGTAATAAAAAATAAGTGACCAAAACAAGAACTTTCCCGTTTTTTTTGTTTCATGGAAATCTACTGCAACCTCGGACGGAGGATGACTCTTTGACCCTGACCGGACGCTTGTCCCATTGGGCTTTGAGAAATCAATCTGTATGCATTATCCGTATGTCTGTAAAAAATAATGGAAATATTTTTTTTGTTTATGAAAAATGATTACCTTTGAGAGCCTGAAGCCTGTATCAATCTATGTATCAAGAAGACAATCTCTCTCCATTGATGAGGATGCAATACAGAACTTAATGATTAAACCTTAACAATAATAAGACTATGAGTTATTTGCGATTCGAAAAAGCGTTGATGACCAATTTGGAGGAATCTCTGCCTAGAGAATTGCTGCGAACCAATAGATCTGGTGCCTACTCTTGCTCGACAATTGTCGATTGCAATACCCGGAAGTATCACGGTCTCTTGGTCGTACCCGTACCCGAGTTGGATGATGACAACCATGTGTTGCTTTCTTCCCTCGATGTAACGGTCGTGCAGCACGGAGCGGAGTTCAACTTGGGACTCCATAAGTATCAAGGCAACAATTACAGCCCGCAAGGACACAAGTACATCAGATCTTTTGATTGCGACAAAGTGCCGACCACGTTCTACCGTGTAGGAGGCGTTATCCTGAAAAAGGAAGTCGTATTCCAGCACTATGAAGATAGAATACTTATCAGATATACACTGGAAGATGCCCATTCTGCCACAAAGATTCGCTTCCGTCCTTTCCTCGCATTCCGTAGCGTGCGCCAGTTTACGCATGAGAACGGCAATGCTTCTCGCGAGTATTCAGAAGTGGAGAATGGAATCAAGACTTGCATGTATGCAGGATACCCCGATCTGTACATGCAGTTTAGCAAGAAAGCCAAGTTCGTGTTCGCTCCCGATTGGTATCGCGGTGTAGACTATCCTAAAGAGCGTGAGCGTGGCTACGCCTCAAACGAGGATTTGTATGTACCTGGCTATTTCGAGGTCGATATCAAAAAAGGCGAATCAGTCGTCTTTTCCGGTTCGACATCGGCATGCAAGACCAGTGGCTTGAAAACTCTTTTTGAAAAGGAAGTGGAAGACAGAAGCCCGCGTGACAATTTCTTCCATTGTCTTGTGAACGCCGCCCACCAGTTCCACAATCGTACGAGCAAGGACGAACGTTATATTTTGGCCGGTTATCCTTGGTTCAAGAGTCGCGCGCGCGATACATTTATAGCATTGCCCGGTCTTACGCTTTCAATAGAGGAGGAAGACTACTTCGAACTGGTAATGCAGACGGCCATGCGCGGATTGTACGAATGGATGGACAAAAAGCCCAGCACGACCAAGATATACGAGATAGACCAGCCTGATGTGTTGTTGTGGGCCGTGTGGGCCGTGCAGCAATATTCCAAACACGTTGGCCGCGACAAGTGCAACCGCAAGTACGGCATGTTCCTGCACGATGTATTGCATTTCATTATTGACAACAGACATCCCAATCTGGAACTCAAAGAGAATGGCCTGTTGTATGTGCAGGGAAAGGAAAAGGCCGTGACTTGGATGAATTCCTCGTCAAACGGACGTCCTGTCGTGCCGCGTACCGGTTACATCGTGGAATTCAACGCCCTATGGTTCAACGCCCTGAAGTTCTGCGCCTCAATGGCGGCGGAGTATGGTGACGAAAAGGAGGCTGCCGAATTTGAGAAACGTGCCGAACTCTGTGGAAGTTCCTTCCTTGAGACTTTTGTCAACAAGTATGGATATTTGTTTGACTATGTAGAACCAAAAGACTACCCGGACTGGAGCGTGCGCCCCAATATGATTTTTGCGGTTGCTTTGGACTATTCCCCCTTGTCTCCAGTGCAGCAGAAGAGTGTGCTTGATGTATGTACACGCGAACTGCTTACCCCCAAAGGTCTGCGGTCACTTTCTCCGAAGAGCGGCGGCTACAACCCCATGTATGTCGGTCCCCAGACCCAGCGCGACCTGGCCTATCATCAGGGTACCGCATGGCCGTGGCTTGGCGGATTCTATATGGAAGCCTGTCTGAAAATCTACAAGCGGACACGTCTGAGTTTCATCGAACGCCAAATGGTGGGCTATGAGGACGAGATGTCGCAACATTGTCTGGGTACCATTCCCGAACTGTTTGACGGCAATCCTCCGTTCAACGGACGCGGTGCAATGTCTTTTGCCATCAACGTTGCCGAGATATTGCGTACACTGGAACTTTTGGAAAAATACAAGTACTAATCTAAGGAGGATCAAAAGACTATGAAAGTATTAATGTTCGGTTGGGAGTATCCTCCTCACGTGTTCGGTGGACTCGCAACAGCCAATTTCGGTATAACACAAGGGCTTCACGCCCAGGAAGGAATAGAAACGACACTGTGCTTGCCTCGTCCCTTTGGCGATGAGGATCATACTGCTTGCCGTATAGTCGCCATGAATTGTGTACCTATAGCATGGCGTGATGTCGATTACAATTATGTGAAGGACCGTATCTCCAATGTTATGGATCCAGACTACTACTATCGTTTGCGCGACCATATCTATGCTGATTTCAATTATATGCATGTCAACGATTTGGGATGCATGGAGTTCGCAGGCGGCTATCCGTCAAACCTCCATGAAGAAATCAACAATTACTCCATTATTGCAGGGGTAGTGGCGCGTACCGAGGAATATGACATTATACATGCCCACGACTGGTTGACCTATCCCGCTGGCATCAATGCCAAGCATATCAGCGGAAAACCGCTCTGTATCCATGTACACGCGACTGACTACGACCGTTCGCGCGGCAAGGTGAACCCGACCGTCTATTCCATCGAGAAAGACGGTATGGACAATGCCGACTGCATCATGTGTGTATCAGAACTGACGCGGCAGACCGTCATCCATCAGTACCATCAGGATCCGCGCAAGGTCTTTGCCATGCACAATGCTGTGTATCCTTTGCGTCAGGAACTGCAGGACATACCGCGTCCTGACCATACAGGCAAAGAGAAGGTCGTGACTTTCTTGGGACGTCTCACGATGCAGAAGGGTCCGGAATATTTTGTAGAGGCGGCCAGCATGGTATTGCAGCGCTCGCGCAACATACGTTTCTGCATGGCCGGAAGTGGTGATATGATGGATGCCATGATTTATCTTGCAGCAGAAAAGGGCATTGCTGACCGTTTCCATTTCCCCGGTTTCATGCGCGGCAAGCAGGTGTATGAGTGTCTGAAGGATTCAGATGTGTACGTCATGCCGTCAGTGTCCGAGCCATTCGGTATTTCGCCTTTGGAGGCCATGCAGTGTGGCACACCGACAATTATCTCCAAACAGTCAGGTTGCGGAGAAATACTCGACAATTGTATAAAGGTGGACTATTGGGACATACACGCTATGGCTGATGCAATCTATTCTATATGCCACAACGACTCGCTTTTCCATTATCTGCAGGATGAAGGCAAGCGTGAGGTGGACCAAATCACATGGGAAAAGGTGGGAGCACGCATAAAGAATCTCTATGAGCGGGTTCTTGCCCATGACATCTGATACCCTCAAACATCAAAAGACATAATCTATTATTAAAACGAACGACAATGAAAACGATCTGTTTATATTTCGAGATACACCAAAACATACAGTTGAAGCGTTATCGTTTCTTTGACATCGGAACCGACCACTACTACTATGACGACTATGAGGATGAGCGTATCGTCAGCGACCTGGCCGAGCGTTCCTATATGCCTGCGCTCAACGCCTTGCACGAAATGATCAAAGAGAACGGAAATTACTTCAAGGTGGCATTCTCCCTCTCCGGCGTAGGAATGGAGCAGTTGGAAATCCATGCTCCACAGGTGCTGGAAAAACTTCAGGAACTGAACGCTACGGGATGCGTGGAATTCTTGGCCGAGCCCTATTCGCATGGCCTCGCATCTTTGGCCAACGAGCAGAGTTTTGAGGCCGAAGTGAAACGCCAGTGCCAAAAGATGGAAGAGTATTTTGGTCAGGCCCCCAAGGTGCTCCGCAATTCTTCTCTCATCTACAGTGATGACATTGGTCTGAAGGCTGCCCAGATGGGATTTAAGGGAATGTTGTCGGAAGGTGCGCGTCACGTCCTGGGCTGGAAATCCCCGCATTACGTATATAATTGTGCCTTGGCGCCCAATCTCAAACTTCTGTTGCGCGACGTTGTCTTGAGCGATGATATCTCCTTGCGTTTCAACAACACCGAGTGGGAGGGCTATCCGCTCTTTGCTGACAACTATATTGACCGCATCGCCAACTTCCCCGAAGGCGAACAGGTAATCAACATCTTTATGGAATTGTCTGCACTTGGTGTCGCCCAACCTTTGTCAAGCCACATCCTCGATTTCATCAAGGCTTTGCCTGCATGTGCAAAGACACGCGGTCTGACTTTCTCTACGCCTACCGAAATCTGCGATACACATAATAGTGTAGGAGCCATTGATGTGCCTGAAACTTTGTCCTGGACCGATGAGGAACGTGACGTCAGCTCCTGGCTCGGCAATCCGATGCAGCGCGAGGCCTTCAACAAACTCTATAGCGTGGCCGACCGTGTACGCATAGCAAATGATCCGCGTATCAATCAGGACTGGGATTATCTGCAGGCTTCCAACAATTTCCGGCAGATGACGACCAAACCGTCACAGTTGGGTGTCGACCGCGGCATCTTCTCAAGTCCCTTCGATGCGTTCACCAACTACATGAACATCCTTGGGGATTTCATCAGTCGTGTCAACTCTCTCTATCCCGAAGATGTTGACAACGAACAACTGAGCTCACTCCTGACGACCATCAAGAATCAGGATGAGGAGATTGAGATGAAGACAAAGGAAATTGTACGTTTGCAGACGAAGATTGAGAAAATAGAAGCTGCTGAGGAGAAACTTCGCGAAAAGCTGGAGAAAGCCAAAGCTGCGAAGACAAAGACTGCAGCCGCTACAAAGACGCCGCGCAAAACTGCTGCCAAGAAAGTTTCCCCCGCAAAAGAAGAAACTGAAGAAAAGAAAAGCAAATAACGCCCGTTCAGCGATTCTCTGAAATATCGTCCATAAGGAAGGTGTATATGGAGTGCTTCACACCCTATATGCATCTTCCTTTTTTTCGTGTCAATGGCTTCTGTTGCCTACCAACCACTTTGATTGTTGCGCATCGATTTTTGTACAGAGGTCTTGTACGAATGCTACAAGGGCTTTGTACTGATGCTACAAAGGCCTTGTAGTGACAGTACAAAGGCTTTGTAGTGGTCGTACAAGGACTTTGTACGAAAAGCAGAACCCCGAGAATTGTCGTGATGGTCTGTTGTGGCTGTGTGTGCCGTGAATCGTAATGCTGTAACCATCCGAAATAAGCCGACTTGTAGCAATCTCTTCCAATTCCGAACTTTGCGCCAAAAATTGCAATGTTCAATATTAACGAAAACAATAGGATGGTTATGTCGCAAACCCCGACGGATATGCGAATCGGCGTGAATGGCATGTGCGGCCAAGTGAGAAGTGTAGGTTTGGATCCGACAAACGGAGATGTCTATATCTTTGTCGGACGTACGCGTAAAGTGATGAAACTCCTGCACTGGGAGCGTGGCG
>CAVFEZ010000078.1:0-10536 GCA_963621665.1 Akkermansia muciniphila
TCTGCATAGACACAACATTGAGTTCCGATTTTTTGAGAAGGACCGAAAAAAATCTCAAGCTGAAGATGCTCTATGAATTATGCAGGTTAGACAGGTTGCTCTTTGTGGCTTTTTGTTTTTATCCGGCACCTTTCCCTTCCTTCTTACATAAGATAGGCTGCGCCTCAGCAATTGAAGTAAACTTCATTGCGTTCGACTTGCACTATCTTTCAGTCGCATAGCCCGCTATGCTCCTTCAGAAAGAAAGTGAAATCTGCTCGGCTAAAATCCAAAAATCCATCAAAGGCAATTTATAGAACCCGCCTTGAAACTATCCGGAAGGTGAGTCTTTTTCCATTGCACATCCTCACCTTCCGGCCTTGTACTCCTGCGGTGTGCAACCGCACACCCTTCTGAAATACTTGCAAAAGAAACTCGCGTTGGCGAACCGCAGGTCGTCGGCAATCTGCGAGACCGACCGGTCGCCATGCCGCAGCATCACCTTGGCCGACAAGACCACGGCACGGTCTATCCACTCTTTGGCCGTCACACCGCTCACCTGCCGCACCACCGTCCCGAGATGACGCTCGGTGATGCAGATACGGTCGGCATAGTAGCGCAAATGACGCTGTTCGCGGCAGTGCGCGTTGACCAGCGCGATAAAACGGTCGTATATCGCATGGGCCGCGTCACAGGCCTCCGTTTCCGGTACGTTCTTCCGGAAAATATCATCGTAACACTGGGCTATGGCAGCAATAAAATGCAGGACTGCCGCTCGGCTCGCCGCCGGATGGTTGACCATAAGAAAGAGCGTACGGAAAAGTGTCTCAAGAAACATCTGCTGACTCTCGTCCAGTACCAACAGACCTGCCTTCCGCTGACCATTGAAGAGACCTGGAAGACGGTCACCCAATGCCAGCCTCAACATCTCGGGCGGCATCGCCATTCCCATCACCGACAGGTCGGGACTGGCCTGCACAGGCTCGGCTATCGTACCCGGCACTATAAACACAGCCGTCCCCGCACGCGCATGATAGTCACGCATGTTGATATAGCCGCTGATCTCTCCGCGGCGAATGATGCCCAAACGGTAGTCGTTGAGCAGATACGGGGTCGGCGGAGAGGTGAAAAGCGAAGAAAAGGCCAAGTTGATATCCATACTCATAAGAAACCCGTCGGCATAATAGAAAGTGTCCGACAGAAGTTTCTCCCCTCCCATTTTCTCAAACATCGATGCGACGGAAAGGCTTTGCGGTCTTTTATTTTCCATGTCTGTTGGCGATCTTGTACAATGCAAAAATAAGCATCTCTCCCCGCAACAGGAAAAATATACCGTAGTTTTTCGCTCTTTTCCCCTTTTTCCGTCTGCAATTCATACAAAAAGAACATCATGACCTAACAATGGATAACACCGTACCCAAGAAAACACCATAATTTTGCAGCACGACCAATCATCAGCAACATGATACGAACATCACTCATCGTCACCCTCCTTGCGCTAACCGCCATGACAGCCGGCGCACAGGACTCTACGACACGGCAAGCGACAGACACGGCCGCCCTGACCCTTGAGGACTGTCTGCTCCGCGGGCGCGACAACTATCCGGCCGTCAGACAGTACGCCCTCACCGAGAAGTCGCGCGAATACTCGCTCGCCAACGCTTCAAAGGCCTGGTTGCCGCAAGTATCAGTCACGGCAGGCGGCTACGCCTTCACCGACCCCGTCAAGACCGACGGACAGATACAACGCATGGGCATCACCCTCGACAACTGGATGACCGGGATCTCCGTCTCCGTCCGGCAGAACATCTACGACGGCGGACAGGTAGCGGCCGCCCGACAATCGGCCGCAGCGCAGACCGACGTGCAACTGCGCCGCACCGACATCTCCATACACGCCCTGCGCGAGCGCATCGAGGAAGTGTACTTCGGTATCCTCACCCTTGAGGAGCGTCTGCGCCAAAACACACTGCTGCAGGAAGACCTCGCCGTCAGCCGACGTACGATAGAGAGCATGATGCGTAGCGGCACCGCCTCGCAGAACGACTGCGATGCCCTACAGGTAGAACAACTCAGCGCCACCCAGCAACACGATGCGCTCGCCGCCCAGCGCCGTGCCTACCTGCAGATGCTCGCACTGCTCACCGGCAGTCCGCTCGATGAGAACACGACGCTCCAACGGCCATCCGACATCACCGCCGCCAACCATGGCGGACAGACCGACACTCCCCGGGCAGAACTGCGCTACTACGCCGCACAGGGCCTTGCGCTCGACGCCGCCCGCCGCTCGCTCGACACCCGTCTGCGCCCCACCCTCTCCTTCATCGGCACAGGCACCCTGCACACCTCCGTGACCGACCTGGCACACAACGCCTTTCTCTTCGGCGGCCTGCAACTCTCATGGAATATCGGTGCGCTCTACACCCGCCGCAACGACATCCGGCGGATAGAAGTGCAGCGCCAGTCCAACGACACCGAGCGCGACGTGTTTCTCTTCGACACCCGACTGCAAGACCGCCAGACCGCCGGCACCGTCGACGCCCTGCAACGGCAAATCGCGAGCGACAACGAAATCGTGCGGCTACGCGAGGGCATCAGGGCGCGGAGCGACCGGAAAGTGACCCTCGGCACGGAAAGCGTCGACCAACTGCTGCGCGACATCCTCGCCGTCGACATGGCCCGCACGCAAAAGGCCCTCCACGAGATACAACTGCTACGCGAACGCTACCGTCTGCGCTCCATCAACAACGATTGAAAACACCACAACCATACCACTCACTTATGCAACTGATACACACCACACCCACCATCACTATCGCCATCGCCGCCGTCATCGCGCTCTGCTCCTGCAGCGGCGACACCAAAGACTACGACGCCACCGGCACGTTTGAAGCCACCGAAGTCGTGGTATCTGCCGAACAGAACGGCCGGCTGCTGCATCTCGACATCGAGGAGGGCGACCGACTGGAAGCCGGACAACAAGTCGGGCTCATCGACACCACCCAACTCTATCTCAAGGCCCGACAGGCCGGCACTACCCGACAGGCCTACGCCGCCCAACGCCCCGACCGGCAAAAGCAGGCGGCCGCCCTCCGCCGCCAGCTCGCCAAAGCCGAAGACGACTACCGCCGCTACCGCCAACTCGTCAGCGACGGTGCCGCCGGACACAAACTCATGGACGACGCACGCAGTCAGGTCGACGTGCTGCGCCGCCAGCTCGATGCCCAAATCTCCACGCTCGGCAACTCCACCAATAGCCTCAACGCACAGATGAGTTCGGCCGATGCCGAGCGGCTCATCATCGCCGACCAACTGCGCAAGTGCCATATCGCCCCGCCCATCGGCGGCACGGTACTGGCCAAGTACATGGAGGGCGGCGAATTTGCCACCATCGGCCATCCGCTCTTCCGCATCGCCGACACCAGGCGCATGTACCTGCGGGCCTACGTCACCTCCGCCCAACTCAGCAAGGTACGCATCGGACAGTCGGCCACGGTATATGCCGACTACGGCGGCGGACAACGCAAGCAGTACACGGGCCGCGTCACGTGGATATCCGCCAAGGCGGAGTTCACCCCCAAGACCATCCTCACCGACGACGAGCGTGCCGACCTCGTCTATGCCGTCAAGATCGCCGTCAAGGGCGACGGCGGCATCAAGATCGGAATGTACGGCGAAGTGAAATTCTGACACACATTGTGACCCTTATGACAGAATATACGCTGCAGGTCAGCCACATCACGAAGCGCTACGGACAGACCACGGCCCTCGACGACGTGTCGCTGGAGGTGGAAGAAGGCGAGATCTTCGGTCTCATCGGCCCCGACGGAGCCGGCAAGACCACGCTCTTCCGCATCCTCGCGACCCTCATCCTCGCCGACAGCGGCACAGCCACAGTCTGCGGCGAGGATGTGTGCCGCGGCATGAAAGCCATCCGCAGCATGCTGGGCTACATGCCCGGACGGTTCTCGCTCTACCAGGACTTGTCGGTGGAGGAAAACCTGGAGTTCTTCGCCACGCTCTTCGGCACGACCGTCAGCGCAGGCTACGACTCCATACGGGCCATCTACGGACAGATCGAACCGTTCCGCCACCGGCGGGCGGGCGCACTCTCGGGCGGCATGAAACAGAAACTGGCCCTCTCGTGCGCCTTGATACACTCGCCCCGGGTACTTCTGCTCGACGAACCGACCACGGGTGTCGACCCCGTGAGCCGCAAGGAGTTTTGGGACATGCTCGCCACCCTGCGGCAGCGCGGCATCACCGTCGTGGTCTCCACCCCCTATCTCGACGAGGTGAGACGCTGCGACCGCGTGGCCTTCCTGCACGGCGGACGCATACAGGGCACGGGGCGGCCGGAAGATATACTGCGGAAGTTCAGCGAAATCTTCTGCCCTCCACCGCTCAGCCACGACACCCGACACGCCACACCGGCCCTATCTGCCGGGCCGGATACCGACACGGACGAAAAGGTCATCGAGGTAAGCCATCTGGCCAAGGCCTTCGGCACGTTCCGTGCCGTCGACGACATCTCGTTCGCCGTGCGGCGCGGCGAGATATTCGGATTTCTCGGTGCCAACGGAGCCGGCAAGACCACTGCCATGCACATCCTCACCGGACTCAGCCGGGCTACCTCCGGCACGGGGCGCGTAGCCGGATGCGACATCACCGCCGACCATGAGCAGATCAAGCGCCACATCGGATACATGAGCCAGCGCTTCTCGCTCTACGACGATCTCACCGTCAAAGAGAACATACGGCTCTTCGGCGGCATCTACGGCATGAGCGACCGCGACATCAGCCGCAAGACCGACGCACTGCTCGACCGGCTGCACTTCACCGGACACGCCGATGACATCGTGGCCAGTCTGCCGCTGGGATGGAAACAGAAACTCGCCTTCTCGGTGAGCGTCTTCCACGAACCGGAGATCGTGTTCCTCGACGAACCGACCGGCGGTGTCGACCCGGCCACACGACGGCAGTTCTGGCAACTCATCTACGACGCGGCCGACCGGGGCATGACCGTCTTCGTGACCACTCACTACATGGACGAGGCCGAATACTGCGACCGCATCTCCATCATGGTAGACGGAAAGATACGCGCCATCGGCACTCCCGATGAACTCAAGCGCCGCTTCGCCCGCCCCGACATCGACAGCGTATTCACCCTTCTCGCCCGACAATCACAACGCCAATGAAACCCTTCCTCGCCTTCATCCTCAAAGAGACCCGCCACATACTGCGCGACCTCCGCACGATGCTCATCCTCTTCGGCATGCCCGTCGTGATGATGCTGCTCTTCGGCTTTGCCATCTCTACCGACGTGCGCAACATACGCACAGCGGTGGTGCTCTCCGAGATCGACCACCGCACCGCCCGCATGACCGAGGCGCTCGGTGCCAACTCCTACTTCGACATCGTGGCCACCGTGCCCACACCCGCCGAGGCCATACGGCTCGTGCGCGACCAGAAGGCAGACCTTGCCCTGGTCTTCCCGCACGGTTTCGCTTCCGGACAGAGCGACCTGCAGGTCATCGTCGACGGAACCGACCCCAATATGGCACAACTCTACGCCAACTACGCCACACAGATACTCGCCGCACACGGCCTGACCGCACCGTCCGGCGTGACGGTACCGTCTGCCGGGGCCGACTTCATCACCGCCTCGCTGCTGTACAATCCGCAGATGCGCAGTTGCTACAACTTCGTGCCGGGCATCATGGGCATGCTCCTCATGCTCATCTGCGCCATGATGACCTCCGTGAGCATCGTGCGCGAGAAGGAACGCGGCACGATGGAGGTGCTTTTGGCCGGTCCGGTGCGCCCGCTGACCATCATCGTCGCCAAGGCCGTACCCTACCTGGCACTGGCCCTGGCCATACTCACGGCCATCCTGCTGATATCGAAATACATACTGCTTGTGCCGCTGGCCGGCAGCGTGGGGTGGATATTCGCCGTGTCGGGACTCTACATCATCGTGGCCCTGTCGCTCGGCCTGCTCATCAGCACGGCGGTACGCACCCAACTGGCTGCGCTTCTGGCCTCGGCCATGATGCTCATCATGCCGTGCATCATGCTCAGCGGCATGATGTTCCCCATAGAGAGCATGCCGCGCATACTGCAATACCTGTCGGCCGTCATGCCGCCGCGCTACTATATCTCGGCCATGCGCAAACTCATGATCATGGGTGTCGACATCGACAAGGCTTACCACGAGACCGCCGTACTGGCCCTGATGGCGGGCATACTGCTCACGGGTGCCCTCAGCAAGTTCAACAAACGTCTCGAATAATTCTTCCCCAACCCGCTACACTATGCTGAAACATCTCATCATCAAGGAGTTTCTCCAGATACGGCGCAACGCTTTCCTGCCGCGCCTCATCCTCCTCTTTCCCATCGCCATCATGTGTATCATGCCGTGGGTGGCCAATATGGAGGTGACCCACATCGCCGTCGACGTGGTCGACAACGACCGTTCCTCCTTCTCCACCCGTCTCACCGCCACCATCGCCGCCTCCCCCTACTTCACACTCGCCAACGTGCGCGGCACCTACGCCGAAGCCCTCGCCGATATAGAAAAGTCTGATGCCGACCTCATCATCGAGATACCGCACGGCACGGAGCGGCATATGCAGCGCGGCGAACAGCCACAGATACGCATCGCCGCCAATGCCGTCAACGGCACCAAAGGCAGTATGGGCTCTGCCTACATGACCCGCGTGGTGACCGCTGCCGTCGCCCCCTCAGCCGCCAGCGTACTGGAGAAAGCGCGGACATTGTATCTCTACAACCCGAGGCTCGACTACAAGGTGTTCATGATACCCTCGCTCATCGCCATACTGGTGCTGCTCTTCTGCGGATTTCTGCCTGCGCTGAACATCGTGGGCGAAAAGGAGAAGGGTACGATTGAGGCCATCAATGTCACGCCCGTGGGCAAGTGGACCTTCATTGTGGCCAAACTCATACCCTACTGGATTATTTCCGCCATCGTGCTGACCGTCTGCCTCATCCTCTCGCAGGTGTTGTACGGCATCGTGCCCGTCGGCAGTGTGGCACTCATCTATCTGCTGTCGATGCTGCTGGCACTGGTCTTCAGCGGACTCGGACTGGTCATCTCCAACTACAACGACACGATGCAGCAGGCCGTCTTCGTGATGTGGTTCTGCGTGGTGTGCGCCATCCTGCTCAGCGGCCTGTTCACTCCCGTGCGCTCCATGCCCCACTGGGCCTACCTGACGACCTATGTCAACCCGATGCACTACTTCATCGATGCCGTCCGCACGGTGTTCGTGCGCGGCGGCGGTTTTGCCTCCGTTGCCCACCAGGTGCTCGCCCTGGGCCTGTCGGCAGCGGTCATGTGTACATGGGCGGTGGCAAGTTACCGGAAAAACGACTGACCGAATCCGACCGTCACACAAGAAAACATTGAGTCAACGCACAACAATACATTACCCAATAGCCCACAAAAAAACCGGGACGCAGGCATCTCGTGTGCCGCGTCCCGGTCTTTTTGTGGGCTTCCTGCCTGTGTACCACGAAAATCGCTACGACTTTGCGGTACTCCGACGTGCTATTTCACCTCAATGGCGTGCACGTTCTTCTTGTCTTCCTTGACCTGCTTGGGCAGATGTACGGTGAGAACGCCGTTCTCCACGTTGGCCGCAATCTTCTCGCGGTCTACATCGTCAGGCAGAGCGTAGGTCTGCTCGTAGTTGCTGTAGGAGAACTCGCGGCGCAGATAGTGGCTGTGCTTGTCCTCACCCTTGTGCTCCATCTTGTTCTCGATGGCTACCGTGAGGTTACCCTCATTGTCGACACCCAGGCGTACCCACTCCTTCTTCAATCCGGGTACGGCCACCTCCATGGTGTAGGCTTCAGCCGTCTCCTTGACGTTGACTGCGGGTGCCGTGGCGTTGAGCCGCGTCACAAGGTCGGTGTCGAAGAAATTGTCATCAAACCAATTGGCCAACCAATTCGAACCATTGTTTCTACGTGCTAACAACATAATATTTACCTCCTGATTTTCTTTTCGCTTCGTCCTCCCTTCGGCCGTGGCCTCCGTCGGGACTCTCGCGTTGCATTGTTCCTTGTTTGTCTTTTCTTTGTTTCTGCCGTCACCCTTGAGGCTTCGGCTTTCGCCTGATATCCTGCAACATACATGCCACCGCCACCCTCTCTGCAACATCGGCAGAACGGGCGGACGTAGTGTCACGAAAAGCCAAAAAAATTAAGTTTTGCTGACAACGCTGTCAGTCGCGCAACACCGGCAACACCATCCCTCAGCGCCCCTCTGTCCATACTCCAACACCCCTCTATCCATACCCAATCAGTCTTCGGGCCGAAATACTCCAGTATTCGGCCTTGCAGACTCCAGTATTCGGGCCGAACCACAGGAGTATTCGGCCTCGAATACTCGGGTATTCGGCCTCAAACACTCGAGTATTCAGCCCCGAATACTACTTCCCGCGGAAATTTCCAGTTATTTACAATACAAGACAGGGGAATTGGAATAGGTTTCAAGAAAACAAAAACCGAAAAATCACAAAATTCCATACCTTTTTCACCGTATATATCACAAAATTCCCGGTGTTTTCAATGATGATTTTCACAAAATTCCGGAATTTTCTGCCGTCTGCATCACAAGATTCCGGAATTTGCATACTACGGCATCATCCATTTGGACTCTACCGCGACAACCAGAAACGTTACGAGTAGTTAAAATCTTCGCTACAAATAAAGAAAGATACATTATTAATGCTATTTTGTTTGCGAAAAAACGTATCTTTACAACAATAGAAATATAAAAAGGGGAGAAATGGAAGACAAATATAAAATACCGTTTATTCATGCTTGCATTAGGGGTATGGGAAAAAGATACAACCTTCCTGTAAAAAACGCCTACCAATACCTGAAACATTTTCAGGGCATTGACTTTTTACTACAGTTTTATAACACTTTGCATTTACAATCGATAGAAGACACAGTTGATGACCTGGTGATTGTCTGCAAGAAAAACGGAGGTGATTTAGCATGATACTCTATCACGGAACAAACATCGATTTCGACAGAACCGACATCGGCAAGACAAAATTTCGGACTATTGGTGTCCGGTAAAATATAGCAACCTGCGAGTCCCGTAGGGACGACAGACTATAGCGTAGGGGCTAGCCCCTACGTTTTTACGCATTTATCTCAAAAAATGCCCCTGTAAGGGGCGCATAATTCATTGTAAGAGATTGAATCTAAGTTTGCAGAAGATTGCGGCGTAGCCGCATAATTCTCAAAAAAGAGCTTAAAAATAGAGACAACACGGGCTGTTTTCTTACCTTTGTCGTAGTAAGGAAGAATCAGTCTGTCAAAGAGGTAAACCATTTCCCTTAGGAATCTAAATATGATCAGAACAGCAACAGAAGAAGACCTCACGGTCATTATGGACATCATCGGCGAAGCACGCATGACAATGGTCGAAAACGGCAACGCCACACAGTGGCCGGAAGGCTATCCCTCCGCCGTGACCATCACCGGCGACATCAAGAGCGGTGCGGGACGCATCGTCTGCGAAGACGAAGTACCAGTGGCATACTTCGCCTTCAAACCCTCACCAGACCCTACCTACCTGACCATCTACGACGGAAAGTGGATTGACGACAAGCGGCCCTACCATGTCATCCACCGCATAGCCGCCCGACGAGGCACGCACGGCATCATCAGACAGGTGTTCGACTACTGCTTCACACAGACCGACAATATCCGCATCGACACCCACCGCGACAACACCATCATGCAGCACCTGCTCAAGAAATACGGATTTGCATACTGCGGCATCATCCATTTGGGCAACGGAGAGGAGCGGTTGGCTTATCAAAAAACACGCAGACAGCAAAAGTACACCGAACTGTCGCTCTTCACTGAAGAAGCCCCACAGGAGAAGGCGGTCGCCCACACCGAAAAGACCTACGATCTTGACCCGCTGTTCGGCAGGTTGGCACAGTCGGCCTTCCGCAGCCGTTTCCGCCTGACGGAGAAAGACCGCGAGTATATCCGTGCCAAAGGTCTTGACACCATCCGCCAGCACGCCCGCGACTTCGTGGCCCGCCGCCTGGCTCCGGCCGTCATTCCCAACGACGGCAAACAGACCCCGATGAAGGGGCACCCCGTGTTTCTCGCCCAGCACGCCACCGCCTGCTGTTGCCGCGGATGCTTCGCCAAATGGCACCGCATACCCGCCGGACGAGCCCTCACCGCTGAAGAACAAGACTATGCCGTGGCCGTGCTGATGGCATGGATCGAAAAGCAGATCGGGGCACAATAGTCTGGCAGGCCGTTGCCCAGGAGGGTGACGGAAGCGACAGGAAAGCAGGGAGAGACCGACGACGGTTATTTTTTCTATTGGTGTCCGGTATTTTTTTATATATCGTAGTAAGGTACTGGATATCTCTTCATTGTAAAGATTTTTGATATATGGGGCTTACTTTTGACCATTGCGTGATTCGCTATTCGTGGCCCCTGTAAGGGGCGCAGATTACAGGATAGGGCCTCGGCCCTATCTCTCCTTGC
>CAVFEZ010000079.1:0-9351 GCA_963621665.1 Akkermansia muciniphila
GTCTCATCCTCATAGTCAATCCATCCTGTCAACAGGCTTTCTGTTCTTCTATCCATAAATACGGTGTCGATTACACTCCGAATCAAAGTCTCATCTTTCGATTGCAATATATAGAAAGAAGTTTCGCCATGATAATGGTTGCGAATGGCAATCTCACCTGTCACAATATTTGGTAGCGTATAGACGAAAATTGACGGACTGGGGAAATAATTGTCTTTATCACTTATACTCTCCAAATATCTCTTGTCTGAGGATATTGAAGATGTACGGTTGAATAACACGACAGCTCTATTGTCGCATTCCAGAAATCTTTCAGTATGTTCGGCCTGCAACAACAATTCGGAAGCGACAAATCCCAAACGACTTAAACCATCCATCTTATAAAACTTAGGATAATCGCCTATCTTACGTTTATAAATGAATGTCAATAAGTTGTCGTTTTCCTGCATACCGTCAGTACATATCCGTTGGCCGTTGACCATGACACCATCCGGAGATATTTGTACAGATTGCTTTCGAACAATCGTAGACACATTGTAATTTTCTACTGCCTCACAATGAGCATCAACAGAAGTTTTTTCGGCCCAAATAGCAGCATTGCAACAGCCAAACCCCGAAAGCATCTTTACGAAAGACGTTTTGTCTGTTGGACGATGAGTTGCAGACAAATTAATCTTTCCGGAAACGCCAGGTTCATTATATCCAAGGGAGCCTATCACCGTATGATCATCGACCGACTTCATACACAAAATCGTTTCCAGCACACCTGCTGCTCCAAGGGTGTGCCCAAAATACCCCTTGAACGCATTGGATGGGACATCTGAAAGACCCGCGCGCTGAATAGCGACAGACTCCATCTGATCATTGAACATTGTGGCTGTGCCATGGGTATTGACAAAAGCAAAATCTCCAACACTCTTTTCACCGATGGTATCTGCCAACGCCTTATACAAACCTTCTCCCGTTTTGGAGGGTGCACTGATGTGGAAAGCGTCATTTCTGATTGCCCCACGCTTTATCTGCCAGCAAGAGTGTTTGGAACTCCGTTGGACAGACTGGCCGGGAAGATTCCTTCCGAGAACGACAGTTGCTGCAGCCTCACCGAGATTGAGACCTAAGCGTTCTATATCAAAAGGACGACAAGGGACTGATGCAAGGGCTTTCAATGACTGAAAACCCGAAATGACAAAACGCCCAGGGCAATCGCAGCCACAAACTACTGCATAATCATATTTTCCGGCTTCAAGCAGTCGTGAAGCCAATATCAAGGCTGAAAGTCCTGAAATACAGGCATTGCAGACTACAATAGGCGGTGTTTTGATGCCTAATTTTATCGCAATACGTTGAGCCGAATCGCCAAGACACATTCCGCCATCCGTTTTTTTCCCCAATTCTTCTATGTTACCTTTGGTCGTACTCAGAATGAATATAGTACGCTTATTGCTAAGGTCAACAGCTGAATCACGCAATGCCGACATTGCCGAGCGAAAAGCCAGGTTCTCAAAATGGCCATTCATCAATGATGCAGCAAATCCTTCTGGAAGTCCTTTGCTCATCGGAGCATACATACGGATGCCCGACTTACCGGCTTTCACCGACAAGTAATTCTCCTCCGAGGTTATTCCTAATGGAGAGATGATGTTATCTGCCAATACATTAACCATGCTTACCGTAAAATCTCATCATTCGACACTATCTTTCGACAAGACTCTCCGTTTCCATTCTTGATAGAACGGAGGATTGTCCCATACAAGTTGATAGTTCAGATCCATAAACACTTGTACAGAATGCCCTGTTGCCAATAGGCTATCATCTTCTGGGTCGCGTATTTCGTAATCAAAGACAATTTTGGCCGCTTCTGTTGGTTTGTAGACAATGTCTATACGCGGAACCATACCATATCGTATAGGTTTTTTATAATGGAATGTCAGTTCAACCAAAGGAGCGAAGTAGCCGTGCTCGAAAAAGCCCATGTACTCCAACCCATATTTTTTTCCGAAAGCCTCTCGCGCATCCTCGAAATAAAGCGGATAGGCTCCATGCCATACCACACTCATAGAGTCTACTTCACTGAATCTGACTTCAAAAGTTTTGGATGCCTTCAACTCCTTCATGCAATTGTCTCCTTCTCTTTAACTGCAATTTTCATTTCCGTCTTGACAATGGTTTTATCTCCACATTTTACGATGGCTTCAGCAAGAGTCATTCCAAATATTTCCTCCTTGGCATAGACGTAAGTTGTGAGTGTATCTCCGATGACAGGAAGATAGTATACCTCAAAATCGCGAACAGCACCGATAAATCCCAATTGTATACCTTTTTTCAAAATATACTTATTGACATACCCTATACGGGCCGCACAGGTCTGCGCAATATTCTCCATCAACCCTGAAGACGAGAAACGTCCTTTGTCTATGAAGATATTATCCGCACTTACCTTTGTTTCGGTCACTGTCAGCGAACGGTCAAAATGTGTCAAGGTGTCCACCATCACAAATGGCTCCTTCTGGGGGAGTAACTCATGAATATCTATCTTTCGAAGAAACTGCTCTGTCGGATTTTCCGCATCAAAATTACTCATTTTCTACTATTCAGAATACGATTAGTCTAAGATTTTTACAAAGCGTTTTTCCGTGTAAAGTTGTTAAAAGGGAAGCACGCTTACAGAAGGTCTGAGATATCAGAGAGCAATTACTCCATATCACTAGCCTGTGACCAAAAATTGTAAAAGTTAAACCATTGCGTAGGATATTGGCAAACCTTTCTGGACAGTTCGTCCGCATAACTTGTGGCCAATTGCTGCATTTGCTCTTTACGCGACGCCTGTTTGTCGTAAGTTAGAGGAACAACATAGGCAACATATTTATGGACTGAAGCTTTCACCACATTCACAGACACCACATCAAGACTTCTCATGGTTGCCACAGAGAACGGCCCCATCGGTATGCGCGCCTTCTCACCCAGGAAGTCCACCGTCAGCGATTTCTGGGCACCCACTATACGGTCGGCCGGCATACTCACTATTTCATGGTTTGCCAATGCCTCATTGATAAGAAACAAATGTCCCATATCCTTTTGCAAAGGTATCATACGGATGTTGTTCTTGTCGAGGATTTCCTTGCGGCCTTCCATGACGGCGGATTTTTCTCCTCCGAACACCAACGCATTCAGACGCTTGTTCTTCGCCACCAACGTGTAGCCAGCCACCTCATAGCAACCAAAATGCGAACTGAGTTGGACAAATCCTTCTGTCTGCTTTGTCAGATGAAGAAAATGCTCATAGCCGATGACCTCCACATGGAAATGTGTCCCCGCATACATTGCAAAACGGTCAATGACAATTTGCCCAAACCTGCAATGATTGAGATAGGTTGCCCACGCCGCCCGCAATCGGCCATACCGCATCCGCTCACGGAAAAAACAGTACGCCGTTGTGCGGCTACGGTTTGTATTGAGCAATAGACATACGGGAATAACGAAAAGCGAGACAAAAACATATAGCACTCGCACATCTACCACTCTGAGAATACATATCAGTTGGCGATGCATCCAATTATTGCCGAAAGTCGTATTCTTCACTTATCCTACTTTGCTCTCAATGTAATCACAGAATTGGCTAAGCGTGGAGACGCCCTGCATTTCCTCAGGCTTTATCTTGAATCCAAAGTTTTTCTCTACGATAACAACAATATCGACAAAGTCGAGACTGTCAATACCAAGATCATCTTTCAGTTTGGCCTCAGGTGTAATCTTTTCCTCATCTATTTCAAGATCATCAACTAGGAAATTTCTTACTTTCTCTTCTATTTCTTTTCTTTCCATTATAATAATTGTTTATACTTTTTTCACTTCAAGAATAGTATGTCCTTGACCAATACCATCATGTATAGCAACGACCTTCAATTCGGCCCGTTGTATTTGCCGTATCATATCGTCAGAATGATACATTTTGCTGTTGCCATTGGCCATCACCGTGAAATACACACTGGTCATAGTAAGACAGAGCGATGCGGGTTCATATCTCTGACGGTCCCAAAATGTTTCCATGATATACAATGTGGTGCCTGTGGACATCACAGTAGCTGCCCGACTGAGAATACTGTATATTTCCTCTTCGGAAAAGCAATCGAGAAACTGACTCATCCATATAGCATCCCAATCACCCTGGGGCAAATGATTGGCAGTTTCAAGAATATTTGTAGCAAAAGCGCTTATACGGTCAGCACCAGCCCTATTTTCAATATTCTTTTTCATCATGGATATTTGCCCGGGCAAATCTACAATAGTGACATGAACGTCGCTATCATGCTCTACGCATCGTAGTGCGAAACGCCCTGTATTTCCCCCCACATCCATCAACTTTTTTGTTTTCTTGCCAAAAATGAGTTTTAAGGCTGCATCAAAAGAATGGTCGCTATAAAAATGATCGAATCCAAACCAACTTTTCTGCACCTTACCATCCAGTTTTGACAATCCCTCATAGATTGTGGGCCAATCGCCGAGAGTTTTCAGACCGGCTGGCTTACCCTCACGAAGAGCGTCGTCAAGATAAAACATACCGCGGTAATTGACATCATGGTTGAAATCCATGTTGACGCGCGTAGCAGGATCATTAAGCAAGAACCATCCTGTCTTCGAAATTGAAAATCTGTCGGTAGATTTGTCCACCAAAACAGTGCCTGCACTAAGTGACGCTTCAAGCAAAATTTTCAACGCATATTCAGACAAATCAGTCTTTTGGGTCAACTCCTGCAAAGTCAGCCCATCGGTACTGTCACGCAAAGCCTCCAATATGCCCCACTTCACCATAAGCCGGGATACTTGGAATATCACTGGACCCCAGGCAATAAATTCGGCAAGTCTTTGGGCCTCACGGGCAGAGAGATGCTCCTTTGTATACCTGTCGCTTTCTGTCTTGAATAAGTTCATTTTCTTCAACGATAATCTATACACGCCCACAAATGACAGTAGTGCAGCCCAATTCGCGTTGCGTCAAGAACATACTTGCAGGCTACTGTCATTCATGGACATGAAAAAATGTTGGTCACTTCAACAATTTGCCGAAAAATTTTCCGAATGATTCTCCCAAATCACGCAAAGCATCACGCAATGTGATTTCATCGTCATCATCACCGTCTCCGGAAGCAACAGTAAACGTGGCAACAACTTTACCGCCAGCAGTTTCCTTAAGTATAGCCTCGCCTTCTATCTCGCCTCTGCCCGTTACATTACTTGGAACAATAACAAGCGTATATTTGGCATTGATATTTTCTGACACAAGATGAGATTCGTAACCATAGCGGAAGGTCTTCTTGTTCATTTCTTGAGTGAAACAACGCAAAGACTGCTCTTCCCAATCAGTAGCGCGCTCTGCCTTTGCCAAAAAATCCGCAAAGGGAAGAGTCTTTTTGTACTTCACATTGGATAAATCCAACGAAACATTGATGTTTTTGTCCTCACTGAGTGTAGATTTCACATCACCAGAAGTCAACTTGATAGATGCAAAGGTACTGATGCTAACAAAGAACATCACTACAACCAATAAATTTTTTTTCATAGTCGTGTGTGTATTTTAGATTGGTACATTTTTTACTTCAGCAAGACTTTTCCCAGTTCGAAGAAACTCTTTTCAAATCTGTCCGTTTCATTGTAATCGTCACCGCCAGAGAGACCGTCAATCGCATATTCACAAACTGTCTCACCGGTTGCATTGTCTACCACAGACAAGGTTCCATATATCTTCACATGAAAACGTCCGAAACCAAAGCTTGCAGACTTCCGTTGGAAATTCTTTACATCGATGACAATCTTGTATTTTGCCTCTGTGCCTTGCTCAACAATTTTAAGTCCTTTGCTGTATTCATTGAAAGAGTCGGTAAATCCCTTTTCCGACACAGCCACACGTTCCTCATAGTCCTTTCCACACCATGTTTTGAAACGTTGTTTTTTGTCAAACGTTGTGTTCGACAGATCCATACTGAGAATTGCTGTTGCATTCTCCTGGAAGCACTTGTCTTCACCTGATGTTTTCTTGAGGGGACCAGCAAACATAGCTGTGCTACACAACAGAACGATAAACGTCAACAATAATTTTTTCATAAGCAGTAAATTTATATTAAACAATATGTGGACGCTATAGTTTATTCTTTTATTTTTCTAATTACCAAAGCCGAATTTGTTCCGCCGAATCCGAAGCTGTTGCTCAAGACAGTAGTAATTTCAGTATCCACCGTACGGGAAGCAATGTTGAGCTTTTCCGAATGTTCGTCAGGATTTTCAAAATTGACGTTGGGAGCGACAAAATTGTTTTGAAGCATCAGCGTACTATAAACTATCTCTGATGCTCCGGCCATCCAACACTCGTGTCCTGTCATTCCCTTAGTTGACGAAATGAGCGCATGCTTTCCCTGAAACATTCGATTGAGAGCGATGGCCTCATACATATCTCCCTGATGGGTGCTCGTGGCGTGGGCATTGATATAGTCGACATCGTCTGCCGTGATTTCCGCAGAACTGAGGGCGCGCGACATCGCAATCACGCTTCCATCGTCCGAAGGCTGACTGATACCGCCACCATTGCTGGAAAATCCGTATCCCACAACTTCAGCAAGAATATTTGCGCCACGAGCCTTGGCATGGTCATAATCTTCAAGTACAATCGATGCGGCACCGCCACTCGGAATCAATCCATCGCGGTCGCGGTCAAAGGGACGACTGGCCTTTTCCGGCGCGTCCATACGTATGGAGAATGCGCCAAGAGCATCAAAGGATGCCATCGAATAATAGTTCGTCTCCTGAGCTCCGCCACAGAGCACTATATCTTGAAGACCTTGCTTTATCATCATAAACCCTAAACCGATAGAGTGACTACCACTGGCACAAGCCGAACTTACAGTGAAGTTCACGCCACGCAGATGAAATATGGTACTAAGATTCATATTGACCGTGGAATTCATCGACTGAAAAATAATGCCGTAGCCAAGCATCGCAGAGTCATGTTTCTCGTCCATGATTTTCGAAGCCTCTATGACGGGTTTTGCTGAAGAATCATTGCCAAAGATGCATCCGACCTCATTTTGCAAGAGGTATTCGTCATCGATACCTGCCTGACTGAAAGCCTGCAGACTTGCCATATAGGCATATTTCGCTTCCTCTGACATTCCTGCACGAGTATGGCGATCCAACATCTGCTTGGTTATCTTTGGTTCTTCGACAATACCTGTGAGTGCAGAACGATAGCCATATTCCAGGCGTTCCGATTGCAGTCCGATACCGGACTTGCCAGCATACAGAGACTGCTTTACAGTGTCGAGATCTGTGCCGAGACAAGACCAAATACCCATTCCTGTGATTACTACTCTTCTACTCATAGATTTCCGATTGTATTTTCTTGGGAAAAACAACGACTAAAGTGCCATAGACGCATTTGCAATTTGTACTATGTATAAAGTCCTCCATTTACACTTATAACTTCACCTGTAATATATGCGGCCATGTCCGATGCAAGAAAACCAACCAAAGCGGCGACCTCTTCGGGTTTTCCGAAACGACCCACAGGCACCATTTTTTTGAGTTCGTCCTGAGGAAGATCTTTGGTCATATCAGTTTCTATAAACCCAGGCGCCACGGCATTGACCGTAATCTTACGGGGAGCAACCTCTTGTGCAAGAGCCTTTGTCGCGCCTATGAGCGCTGCCTTTGCTGCGCTATAGTTCACTTGGCCCGGCATACCTTTCAATCCGGAAAGTGAAGCCATATTGATAATCCGCCCGCCATGCTTGCGAGGCATCATGTGTTTGAGAAGACGACGTGTGATAAAGAAGAATCCGCTTAGGTTGGTAGCCAATACGCTATTCCAGTCCTCATCAGACATCATAAACATCACATTGTCACGACAGATACCTGCATTATTGACGAGTGCCGAGATCCATTCATCCGGATGTTCACTTTCCCATCGGCCAATCGCCTTTTCAACCGAGACAGGGTCTGCAACGTCAAATGGCAACAATTCTGCTTCACCTCCGGCTGACTCAATTTGCTCCTTCACTTGAAGTGCATGCTCAGTATTGCTTTTATAATTGATAATCACCTTGTAATCATTAGATAGGCACAAGGCTATAGCCCGCCCTATACCACGTGAAGCTCCTGTGATCAATGCGTATTTCATACTTGTTCGTTTTGCATATTGTAGGACTGAAGGCCACCGACCCCACAGTCTTTTTTCTTCGGACATAAGTTATGCAAAGTTAAGTATTTTTTTATAAAACGCAAAAATCCCAACTGCATAAAGCAATTGGGATTTTGATAAGTATTATAGACTTTTTTACTCTGCGGCGGGAGCATTCTCCTCAGCAACAGGAGCAGTTACGCTTTCTTCCTGAGCGGGAGCGACTTCCTCTTTGGCTTCAGGTGCAACAACGGCATTTTCTGCCACTACCTTTACAGGGATGTTGACCTCAACCTCTTTGTGGAAGTGAATGGTAGCCTCGTAGTCACCGACCTTCTTTATATCATGCATTGTGATAATCTTGCGATCGATGTCAAAGCCCTTCTTCTGCAGTTCATCTGCAACAATGTTCTTATTTACAGAACCATAGGTAACACCTGTAGCGCTGACCTTTGTCTCGATAACAAGAGCAACATCCTTCAGAGCCTCGGCCTTCTTCTCAGCTTCAGCCTTGAGGGCTGCCAGTTTATGAGCCTGCTGCTTAAGATTCTCAGCAAGAACCTTCTTTGCAGACTCAGAAGCGATAACACCCTTACCTGTAGGAATGAGGTAGTTACGGCCATATCCGCTCTTAACGGTCACAATGTCATTCTTGTAACCTAAGCCGATAATATCTTCTTTCAGTATTATTTCCATTTGCGTTCCTCCTTTTTTATTTCATCAAGTCAGTTACGTAAGGAAGCAGAGCCAACTGACGAGCACGCTTGACAGCCTGAGCTACGCGACGCTGGTATTTCAGCGAAGTTCCAGTGATACGACGGGGAAGGATTTTTCCCTGCTCGTTCAAGAATTTCTTCAGGAACTCAGGATCCTTATAGTCGATATACTTGATACCGCTCTTCTTGAAACGGCAATATTTCTTCTTTCTTGTGTCCACTGAAGGTGGAGTCAAATAGCGAATTTCAGATTCTGCTGCCATAATTTAAGCCTCCTCTTTTTTTGCAAATTTGTTACGTCTCTTTTCTGCATACTGTGCAGCATACTTGTCGAGACGAACAGTTGTGAAACGAATGACTTTCTCGTCGCGGCGGTAGCCAGTTTCGAGTGTCTTAATAACCGACGGCTCAGCCTTGAATTCCAACAGGCAGTAGAAACCTGTAGACTTCTTCTGGATAGCGTAAGCC
>CAVFEZ010000080.1:0-9244 GCA_963621665.1 Akkermansia muciniphila
ACCCGTGACCTCCTGCGTGACAGGCAGGCATTCTAACCAGCTGAACTAACGCACCTTGGTCGCATCATTTTCATTTTGCGAGTGCAAAGGTATACATAAAAATCGGTATAGCAAAGAAAAAAAGAAACTTTTTACAGAAAAAGTTGCAAAACCTTCGCTTTTCTGTATCCACGCCCGTCATACAACCACTCATCGAGCACTCCTTTTACCCGATAACCGCAACTGGTCAGCAGGGCAAGCGAAGCCTCGTTGTCCTCGGCTACGACGGCGTAAAGCTGGTGCAGATGGAGCGTGCGGAGGGCATAGGCCGCTACCTTACGGAGGGCCGCTGCGGCGTATCCCTGACGGCGGCACTCGCGCAGCACGACAATACTGATCTCGGCACGGAGATGCTGGGCGGAGAAGTTGACAAGGTCGACCAGCCCCACCACGCTGCCGTCGGCTGCCTCGATGACCATCCGCACCTGTCCGTCGGCATAGATATCGTTGGTGGCCGAGGCGATGTAGTCATGCAGCACGTAGCGGGAATAGGGCACGTTGGTACGTCCGGCAGACCACTGGTCCTCGTCGTTCTCGATGACGTAGACCAGATCAAGGTCTTCGGGTTCCATGGCGCGGAGCCGCACTTGGGGGAGAGAAGGTGTTGAGGGGTCGTTCATCTGAAGATTTCGGTCGGGGTAATGATGATTTTCTTGTATGGATCATAGGTTCCGATGGTCACCTGAGCATCGGGACGGGTGGCAAAGATACGCAGGATGTCCTTGTAGCGGTAGGCCGCCGTATCATACACGACACATACCGGCATACCTTCAGGCAAATCCGCTCCAAGATGGCCGTCGGGCAGACTTGCGGCATCGCCTTCCAAAAGGCGGAAGGAGAGTCCCTCGCGAGAGGCGACCCTCTTGCACCGGGCTATCGAAGAAGGAGAACCGACAAACAAGTATTCCGGTTCCCGTTCATGGCGCGCTGTAAAAAAGCCGAGACTCTTGCGCATCCGCTTGACCATCATCTTCACCAATGCGACGCTCGCCTTGGCGTAGATGGCCATCGTGATGGGAATGCTCAACAGAAAACTCAGATGTCCGTAATGCTTGCGGAAGAAAATGAGCATGGCCTCGTAAAACACATGGATGTAGCGAAACGAGGATTTCTTGGTGCTTTCGCCTTTATAATGGAGTATGGGCGCAGGAACGTACCAGTTTTCGTAACCGCCCTTGAGCATACGGTACGACAGGTCGATATCTTCGCCATACATAAAGAAGGTCTCGTCGAGCAGCCCCACACGGTCGAGGGCCGAGCGACGGAGCATACAAAAGGCGCCGCTGAGTATCTCTATGCGGGCGGCCTCATCCCACGACAGCCACGACATATAGTACCGCCCGAAGCGGCGGCTCTTGGGGAAGCGGGCGCACAGACCGCACATCTTATAAAAAGCGGTCATGGGTGAAGGCAATCCGCGGCGCGACTCCATAGCATCGGTACCGGTCGCTGTAAGCATCCGCACGCCTGCCGCCCCCGCATTGGGATGCTGCTCCATGAAGCGGAGCACCTCCGAGACGGTATCCTCGGCAACAAAAGTATCAGGATTGAGCAGCAACACATATTCGCCCTCACTTTGCCGTATGGCCACATTGTTGGCCCGCGCAAAACCGAGATTGTGACGGCTTGCTATAATCTTGACACGCGGATAACGACGGGAGAGGTATTCTACCGACCCGTCACGCGAATGGTTGTCGACGACGAACACCTCTGCCTCTATACCGTCAAGGGCACGGAAGAGCGACGTCAGGCACTGCTCTACGTAGTACTTGACATTGTAGTTGACAATGACGACAGACAGTTTCAAGGCACAGGCGGAGTTTCGGTGACATGCAGTTCGCCCTCGCAGCGTGTTCGCGTAGGCACGACAAAGAAGAGGCAGAGCAACAGGATGATGCCCATGTAGCCGAATGCCACATTGAAATACAGATAATAAAACAGAAGATTGGCCACCATCGGCACACAAAGCATATACAGACGCAGTCCGGCCCAGCGAAGCAATGCCGCCGGGGTGGTCAGCCGCCGGGCTACACGGGAGAAGCGGAAAAGGCGCAGTGCGATGGGTATCACGCAGATAGTGAGCAATTCCATCAGGCAGAGCAGCACAAACTCGTCGTTCTTCTCCTCGGTCTTGAGCAGACCGGTAGGCAGAATCTCCGTCTCAAAGAGTACAACCAAGACGGCCGAAACGGCAAGAAAGACGCAGAAGGTCGTCATCAGTACAGTACGCGTATGTTTCATTTTTCGTTGTTCATAAGGGTTCTGTTGATGATGGCACGCCCGAGGGTCACCTCATCGGTATATTCCAGTTCATCGCCCACGGAGATACCGCGGGCAATGACGCTCACGCGCACATCATAGGCAGAGAGTTTGCGGGAGATATAGAAATTGGTCGTGTCGCCCTCCATCGTAGAACTGAGGGCAAGTATCACCTCCCCCACCCCGCCGGCAGCAACACGCTGCACGAGCGAGTCCACCTCGATGTCGCCCGGCCCGATACCGTCCATAGGCGAGATGATGCCGCCCAAGACGTGGTACAGACCGCGGTACTGCTGGGTAGCCTCAACGGCCATCACGTCGCGTATGTTCTCCACGACACATATCGTAGTGGCATCGCGGCGCGGGTCGGCACAAATGGGACATACCTCGGTATCGCTGATATTGTGGCACACACTACAGTACTTCACGTCGTGGCGCACAGTAGAGACGGCCGAGGTGAACGCATCGACATCCTCCGTACTCTGACGGAGCAGGTGCAAGACAAGGCGCAAGGCTGTCTTGCGCCCCACTCCGGGCAGTTTGGAGAATTCGCCGACGGCCTTGTCGAGCAACCGCGAAGGATATTCGCCCTCCATCAGTCTTTGAAGAGATAGAGACCGACGCCCAGTTTCAGACCGATAGTGGAATAGTCCTTGTGGCTCTTGATGCTCTGGTCGTAGTAGATGGCAGGCTCTACAGTGACGGTACGGCTGAGGAAGAAGGCGTAGCCCACCTCGACACCGGGCATCACGTCATTGTATCCGCCGCAATGGATGTACTTGCAGTTGACACCGAGGTACAGGCCATTCTGTATGATATAGTACCGGCCACCTGCGCCTACGGAGAAACGGTCGTCACCGGAGTCGTGCTGATAGGAGGCCAAGGCATGTACGAGGAAATCGTCGGCCACGAAATATCCGGCATTGGCCTGCACGCCCAGACGGAACTCATCGCCGGAGTAGTTCATGTTGAGTCCTGTGAGCGAACCGCCTACATAGACTTTGCCTTTCTCAAACTGGGCATTGGCTGTAATGACGGTCAGCAGGGCCACCATCATGACGATGATTTTCTTCTTCATAAATAGTTGTGTTATGGGTTATTGTTGTTTTTCGGTTGTCACGGCATCCGCCTTTACAAATGATTGTCGCGGTACGGACACAATGGGTATATCTGCAAAAGTACACATTAAATTCGGAAAACCGAAAAATATCATTACCTTTGTGAGCAATTCCGAAAAATTATGAAATGCATCCGTCTCCTGTTTTTCTTGTTCACACTTTGTTCATCGCTCTATGCCCAACCCAAGCATGAGGTGCGGGCCGTATGGCTGACCACCATCGGGGGCATAGACTGGCCGCGCTCCTATGCACAGAGTGCGCGGTCGATAGAGCGGCAGAAAGAAGAACTGCGACAGACGCTCGACCGACTGCAGCAGGCGGGCATCAACACCGTGCTGCTGCAGACCCGCATACGCGGAACCGTGATCTACCCATCGGCTTACGAACCGTGGGACGGTTGTCTTTCGGGCCAACCGGGACGCAGCCCGGGGTATGATGCGCTGGCCTTTGCCATAGAGGAGTGCCACCGAAGAGGCATGGAGTTGCACGCCTGGGTGGTGACGATACCCGTAGGCAAGTGGAACGCCAAAGGTTGCGCCGACCTCCGCAAACGCCAGCCCGGCCTTATCAAGAAAATCGGCGCTGACGGATATATGGATCCCGAAAACAACAAAACAGCCCGATACCTTGCCGATATCTGCGGAGAAATCACCGACCACTACGACATCGACGGCATACACCTCGACTACATACGCTACCCCGAGACATGGACGCTGAAGGTCAGCCGGCAACGCGGCCGCGACTACATCACCGGCATCGTCGAATCCATCAGCCGACGGGTAAAGTCGGCCAAGCCTTGGGTGAAGATGAGCTGTTCGCCCATCGGCAAGCACGACGACCTCACCCGCTACTGGAGTCACGGATGGAACGCCTACACGACGGTCTGTCAAGATGCGCAGGGATGGCTCAAGAGCGGACTGATGGACGAGTTGTTTCCGATGATGTACTTCCGTGGCAACAATTTCTATCCCTTCGCCCTCGACTGGGCAGAGGAGAGTGCCGGACGCATCGTTGCCCCGGGACTGGGCATCTACTTCATGTCGCCCCGCGAAAAAAACTGGCCGCTCGGCGACATCACACGCGAGATGGAGGTGCTGCGGGCCAACGGCATGGGCCAGGCATTCTTCCGCAGCAAGTTCTTCACCGACGACACCAAGGGCATCTACCGTTTCTCCAAAGACCGTTTTTACCAATATCCGGCTCTTGTTCCGCCCATGACGTGGGAGGGCAAGCGCGAAGTGAAATCTCCCAAAAATCTGGTCATGAAGCATAGCGGCAAGAGCACGACAATGATTTCGTGGTCGCACACCGACAACAAGGGCGACGGCATGTTGTACTTCAATGTGTATGCCTCACGCGAATGTCCGGTAGATGTCAGCGATGCCCGAAACCTCATATTGCCCCGCACACCGCTCACGGCCATCACCGTACCGCGCGATGCGTCACGCCACTATGCCATCACAGCCATGGACCGCTACGGCAACGAAAGTGCGCCGCTGCAAGAATACGGAGTTGACAATAAGAACGGGAATAACTTTGCATCGGCCAAAGCGTCTGAATTTCTGCCCTGCGACGGCCGTCTGCTCTCGCTACCCGACAAAGGCAGCACGCTCGACGCCGACTATGTGACGATAGAGACGCTGCAAGGTACAGTGGTAACTGTGCGTCCCTACAACAACGCGACGCTTGACGTGAGCCGTCTGAACAACGGAATTTATATACTCCGGTCACTGGGACGCAAGGGCAGAACCCACCGATTGGGATTCTTCATGATAAAAAACGGAATATAGGCCTATATGACAAAAAACGTTTTTGGGGGAATAGGCATCACCTGTCTATCCACTCTTTGAGCAGCGACGACTTTTCTTTGCTCACGACGATTTCCACAGTGGGATAAGCCTTTAGGCGAACGGAAAGTTTGGAAGCAAAGAGGAAGTTGATGCGCTCGATACTGTCAATGCCAACGATATACTGTCTGTTGGCACGGAAAAACTCCGTAGGGTCGAGTTGGGCCTCGATGTCGTTGAGCGAGAGCCCCAAAGCCATCGACCTGCCATTGTGGAGAAAGGCACGTGTGATGCCGTTCTCGGTTGATATGTGGTTGATGTCCTGCACGTTGAGCACGGTGTAGCCGTCAGCGTTCTGCACAAGGAAGTGTTCACGGTAGTCCTGCTTCTTCAGACCAAGCGATGTCAAGAGGGCGGAATAATCCTGTGGAGGCCGGTCGGCGGCCACCAATTTTCTTGCCTTGTCCACCGCCTCTGCCAGTTCCTGCGGCACGATGGGCTTCTGCAGATAAGCGATGCCATTGCTCCGGAAAGCATCAAGCGCATACTCATTGTAAGCGGTGGTAAAGATGACCGGGGTCTGGACCTGCACTTGCAGGAACGCCTCGAACACGTCGCCGTCGTCCAGGCGGATATCGGCGAAGATGATGTCATACGCTCCCTTCAGTGCCTCGACCGTCTCGTCTACGCTCGTCACCGGGCCTTCGATTTCGAAGGTCCCGTCTATCTGCAGGAGAAGCCGTCTCAGTCGCATGAAACTGCGCTCCTCGTCTTCTATGATCAGTATCTTCATATCACTCTACTTGTTTATCACCGGAATTTTCACTACAAAATCTTCATCCGTTTCATTGACTACCGGGCACAGCCCCAACAGTCCGTACCGTTCGCGAAGGTTTTTCAGTCCGACCTTATTGGTAGGGGGCAGTGCCCCCACAAGCGGCATCCGACGGTTGCCCACCACCACATAGTCGCCCTCACGGCAGATGCGGACATGCAGCGGATGACGGGCGGAATGGGCGTTGTGCTTCACCGCATTCTCCACAGGTATCTGGATGGACATCGGGAGGATAAGGCTACCGTCACAGTCAAGAGCACCATCTATTTCGAAAACGTAATGACGGGGATGACGGATGTCGAGTAGGGTGCAATACTCCCGTATAAACTGGATTTCATCGGCGATGGAGACCGTCTCCTTGTTGAGATGGTTGACGATATAGCGGTAGATGGAGGAGAATTTCAGGGTGAAAGTCTCGGCCATTTCGGGGTCTTCACTGATCAGTTCGGTGAGGGTACTCAGACTGTTGAATACAAAGTGCGGGTCAAGCTGCAACTTGAGCAGTTCCTTCTGCATCTCCACATTGCGGTCGGCCTGCCGTACCACGATGCGACTGTAGTAGAGACAGAGATAGATGATGGTGAGCAAGGTGGCGATGGTGGTGAACACGTAGAGGCGATTCCAATAAATCTCCTCGCCACCCTTGTAGATGGCATTGACCACGCTCTCGAAGATGACGGCAAGGAGGATGTTGGTCACGAGCATCGACCCGCTGTGCAGAAAGAACTGGGTGAACGACGGATGTCCCTTGTCCAGCCATCGTTTGTCGAGCATCCGCCTGTCGAGCAAGAGTTTGCGTATGGCGTTCGACACAGACAGCGACACCAGCACATAGAGGGCGCAGTAGCAGAGGTCGAACACGAAATCGTCCCAGCGGTAAGAATATGCCGCCCACGCCTCTTCGGTGGCAGCGAGCCACCACAGGAGATAGTTCAGTCCGAATGCCGTCAGGGAGATGACGCCCCAATTCTTCAGAAAATGCCTTGCCTCTGCCATATTGCCCATCGCTATTTTTTTACATTCAAAAGGATTATCACCAGCGTGAGAAGTTCTGCCACCGGAATCGCCGTCCACAGTCCGATGACCCCAATCAATCTCGGCATCACCATAAAACCGAGCACGGCAAATACAATGCCACGGAGTGTCGTGAATACCATCGCGCGCTTGGCCATTGTGACGCTCTGGTAATAGCCCACAAACACTACGTTGAGGGCAAAGAACAGCGAGCAGGTGGCAAACCACGGAAGTCCCTTTACCGCCAAGTCATAGGCCGGCTCCGTCGGTCTGAGGAAAGCGCCCACAATGAGACGGTCGCCCGCCACGAGCAACAACAGCACAGCCAGTCCGCAGAGCAGCCCGGCATACGCCGCCACTCTGAGAGCGCGACTTACGCGCTGTTCCTTGCCAGCGCCATAGTTGAAACTGATGATGGGCTGTGCAGACTGCGCAACGGCATTGTTCACGGAAAAGATGACGGGGAAGAGGTAGCACACGATGGCGAAGGCCGCCACGCCATCCTCATGGAGCATCGACATAAACATGTAGTTGCCCGCCACCATCGTTACGCTCATCGCCACTTCTGTGAGGAAGGTTGCGAAACCGATGCGCAACATATAGCCCGTATTCCTAAGGGTAAGCACAAGCGAAGTAAGGCTCATCTTCAACCGATAGAATTTCAGTTTGTCGGAAAACCACACAAAATAGGACACGCTCATCAGTCCGCCGCAGATACAGGCGATGGCCGTGGCTATCGATGCGCCCTTCACTTCCATTTCCAAGGGGAAGATGAAGAGCCAGTCAAGTCCAAGGTTGACCACGGCACCCACGACCTGTATCCACATGGCATAGCGGGGCGACCCGTCAAGCCTCACCATCATCATGCCAAGGCACTGCCACATCAGAAACGCCATGCCGGGCAAAAGCCACAGCAGGTAGTCGAGGGCATAACGCTCCAGCGCCGGACTGCACCCCAGAGCGTAGGCGAAGGTTCTGGGCATGAGCAGGCAAAGTAGGACAAGCACGACAACGACAACAGTACCCACACCATAGGCCTGCGTGAGAATGATGCGAGCCGCCTTACGATTGTCTTCGGCGAGGTGCATGCTTGCCACCACCGATGCTCCGATACCGAACATCAGTCCCAATCCTGTCACCACCATCCAGATGGGAGCCACAATATTGACGGCGGCAATGCCGTCAGCACCTACACCCCGTCCCACAAGAATACCGTCGATGAGGGTCTGTGCCGACATGAAGAGCATGCCGATAAGCGTAGGAAAAAACATTTTTCGGAATAGCGGGCCAATCTTGCCCGTTCCGAAATCGATTTTGTCACGAGATGTATCTATTTTTTTCTTCATACTTCCGTAGCGCGGATAATTTCTCCACAAAGGTACTAATCATGCCCGACGAAAAGAACAAAAAGGTATGTGAAACGGAAAAACTCACGGCTGATTTTTTCCGTTTCACACAGTTTGTCATAACGTGCAGGCAGACAAAACCATACTTTTGCAGAGCAATTTCTTCCTGTGCCTATGACTCGCGCACAACAAGAAAGCGAACAGAATTGTGCCGACCAACGAACAAAAGATAAAAACAACAAATATCAAAACATGAGAAAGAACACTCATATTCTATTATCTGCAATCCTCTGCACCCTGCTCCTTTTGACAGGGTGTAAGGACAAGAACGCTTCCCGCGAAGCAGAGGGAAGCGGCAGCCAGAATAGCAACCGATGGAAAACAATGGTGGTGAAGAGAAGCGACACAGAGGTGCAACAACTCTTCACCGCCTCCATCCAAGGAAGGCAGGACATCGAGATCCGCCCGCAGGTGCAAGGCAAGATCGTGTCGGTATGTGTAAAAGAGGGACAAGAGGTGAAGCGCGGACAGACGCTCTTCACCATCGACGCCGTACCCTACCGCACTGCCCTGGCACAGGCTTCCGCTCAGGTGAAGGCTGCGATGGCAAGTTCCGCCACGGCGAAACTCAATTACGAGAGCAAAAAGCGGCTCTTCGACCAAAAGGTGGTTTCCAAGCATGACCTGCAGTTGGCCTACAACACTTGGCTCGACGCACAGGCGCAGATTGCGCTGGCACGCGCCGCCGAAGCAAGCGCACGAAACAATCTCTCATATACCGTAGTGAAGAGCCCTGCCAATGGTGTGGTGGGCACGCTGCCGTTCCGTCAGGGAGCGTTGGTGGGT
>CAVFEZ010000081.1:0-9207 GCA_963621665.1 Akkermansia muciniphila
TCCTTGTTGGCCTCCGAAGGATAGTTGCCTACCTTGAGGTAGGCCCACTGGTCGGCGGCGGCGTTGAGGTTGAAGTCGAGCACCAACTGTCCGTAGCGGGTGTCGGTGATGTCAAACACCTTGCCGCTCTCGAAGTTCTGGCCCGTGAGCTTGAGTTCGTTCACATCCTCGAAATGGCCGATATACGTGCCGCCGCTCCAACTTTCGGGAGCGAGGATGTAGTAGGTCGTGCCAGCCTTGACGGAGGTCTCCCTGCAACTGGAGTAGAAGGTGCCGTTGTAGTCCTGGCGGTACCAACTGAAACCGCTAAGGTCGTAGTTCACAAACAGACCGTCCTCGTCGGTGTAGCCCGTGACCGGACCATTGTCGTCGCACTGGGCGTAGACGCCCGGCGCGATGGCCGAATAGTAGATGTAGAGCACGCCGTCCGCGGAGGGCGTGTACTGGTAGTACGTGTCTGACGAGGTGGAGAAATTATAGGTCTTCTCCGTCTCGAACGTCTTCCAGTCTACCGCCGCACTGGCCGACACGCTCGTCACCACAAGGGCGAGAAGGGCGCACAGACGCAGCCATTGGCGGGAACTGATGCTGAGTAGTCTCTCTTTCATACTCTTAACCTTAAAAAAATGAAACTATTATGATAACTGTAAGTGCTGACGTCAAGGGGAACGGCACGCCTGCCGCGCCCCCTGACGTGTATGATGGCATGCCTGTCCGTATGCCGGACGGGCGGAGCGTTATTCGAGTACCACCTTCTGCGTGGTCACGTCCGCACCGCTCACGGCCTTGACGATGACCGGTCCGCGGTAGCCGGCGGTCTTGACGCTGGCCTCGGTATGGCCCGATGCCTGGCCGAGCAGTTGACCGGCCATCGTGTAGAGACTGATGGTCACCCCGGCAGCGGCCTTGGCGGTGACTGTACCGCCGACGACGCTGATCTTGATACCGTTCTCCGTGGCCTGGGTGTCGCTGATGCCGGTGGCATCCTTGATGTCGGACATCTTCACCAGCACGGCATTGATCAGGGCATTGGTGTTGCCGTCGAAGGCCATGAAGACAATCTTGCCGTTGTTCTTCACGAACACCTGGTCGGGATAGGTCAGGCTCAGGTCGACGGTGTACTCCTCGCCAGCCTCAAAGGACTGGGGGAATCCGGCGTTGGAACCCGAGAAACTGCTGCCCCAGTAGGAGCGTACCACGTCGTCTTCAGACACATTGGGCACTTCGGCATAGGCGTAGATGCCGCCCTTGCCCCACTCGCCGAGGATGGGGTCGGCGATCATACGGCAACCGTTCGCTTGGGTGTAGACGATGCTGTCCTCCATAGCTACGGCGAATATGTTGACGTACTGGTTCTTCAGATGGAGCGCAGAGCGCAGCGAGAGGGTAAGATCCAGTTTGTTGGTGCTCTCATTGTATACGATGGAGGGCACGGAGATCTCGTAGTCGGCCGGCTTGTTGAGTTCGGCTGCCACCTTGTCGCTCCACAGATAACCGCCCTCGGAATTGAAGGTGTAGTCGCCGTCGTCGTTCTGCTCAAGCGGACTGGAGATATGTCCGTCGCGCTGGATGACGGCTTTGGGGGCTGCGTTCAGGCCGAGGTAGGAGGAGTATCCGGAGAGGCCGCTTCCATAGGGGTCGCCCGTATAGGTGTGGATGGATACGGGGATGAACTTGTCGCCGTAGAGTTTCTTGAGGTGTTCGATGGTCACAAGACCCTCGGGGCAGTACTGGCAGGTGAAACCGGTCTCCTCCTCGAGCACGACGCGCTTGACGGGCTCGAAGGTGAGGTCCTTGATGGTACTCTTCACCACGTCGGTGTAGTCGTCAAGTTGCACCCGGATGGAGTAGGCGTTGGAGATACCTACGGTCAGCGGCAGGGGCTTGCTGAAGGTGAAGGCTTGCTTGTCGCCCTTCTTGAGGCTGAGTCCCGTCTGGGTGTAGGTGTCGACGGTCTGTCCGTCGGCATCCATGAGGGTGAGCGTGACGGTGTGGTAGACCTCATTGTCGGCATTGATGGTGAGCGTGCCCGAGATGGCCTGCTCGCTCTTCCGGATGACCGAAGAGGCGTTGTTGATGGCCATGAGGTACTTCAGGTTGCGGCGCACCATGACGCTGTCGAGGAACATTATGCTCTGGTCGGTGTTGTGGTTCCAGAAGGCGATGTAGACCTTCTGTCCGGCATACTTGGCGAGGCTGAGCGTGTAGTCGGTGAAATCGTTGTCGAGACTGTCTTCAGCGGCGCCGATATTGAGGGCATAGGTGTAGACATCGCCGCCGGCCTTCATCTTGGAGATGCGGTCGTCGCCGAAGTAACTGATGTTCTCGTCCTGCGGCCATACCACCACGCGGAGAGTGTCGTGCTTGTCTTCAAGGTAACTCTGGGCCTTGAACAGCAGGTTGGTGTAGGCGTCTGGCACGGTGATCTGGGGGATGATGAGCCAGTCGTCAGACTGTCCGGCAGGATTGTACATGGAGTGCGACGCAACGTAGTATTTGCTGCTGGTATTGCTCTGGCGGATGGTGAAGTTCCAGGGCTGGTTGTCGGCATCAAACGTCAGGGCTGCCATCTCGTCGGTCGGGGTGAGATGGTCGCCCTCGTAGCGCATGAATTTGCTGTAGGATACGGAGGGGTCGGAGAAATCATCGAAGAAGAGGTCGGCATCGTCGGTAGAGATCTGACGCTCGTAGGTGCCGGTGTAGTGTATGGTGTATTCCTCGTTGCGGGTATTGTCCTTGGAGTCGGTGGCATCAGATCCGGAGAGGTCGGTCAGCGATCCGGCAGCCAGGACTACCTTGTACTCTGCACCACTATACAAATATTGTGTGGCGGCGGGCACGAGGGCCACCTTGCTGTTGTCGTTGCTGACCACCACGCTGAGGGTGCTGATGGTCTTCTCGCTCTCGCCGTCGACCTGTATGAGCGATGCGGAGGCACTCTTGGTGACACGCACCTTGACATCGGGCGTGAGGTAGATGGGGTTGCCGGAGTTGTCGATACGGGCTATCTCGGCACTGTCGACAGGAAAGACGTCGGTGATCTCGACAGGCACGTCGGCACGTCCGACATAGTTGAGGGTGATGTCGCTGTTCACCTTCGAGGTGTTCTTGGTGAGGGCGATGGTGCCGGCGGGTATCTCCACACTGTACTTCTCGCCCTCATCGAGGGCGGTGGCACGGAAGGTCACGACCAACTGCTTGTTGCTGGTCGGCGATACGTAGAAGGCCATCGAGTTGCGCACGGTCTTGCCGTCCTTGTCCTTGAGCACGGCGGCCTTGGCGGTGCCGATGGCGGTGATGTCGTTGGCGAAGGTGAGGGTGACGCTCTCTACCCAGTGGAACTGGGCACCGTCGGCGGGCGACGGGGTGTAGTCCTTGAGCAGGTCGATACCCTCACAGGCGCTGCTGATCGGTTCGGGCAGGGTGGTGATCCAGCTCTCGCCCTGGGGCGAAACCATGGAGCAGATCACAGTACCGTCGGCCGAGCCGCACCAGGGCGTACCGGTATTGTCATAGCCGGTATAGTCGGTGTAGGTGATGCCGTAGCGCTGCTCGAGTATCTGCGAGAAGGGATACCACACATTGCCGACCATCACCTGCCACTCGCGTATGGCGTCCATGGCGGGAGAGGAGGCGAAGAGGTCGCCGGAGTTGTCTACCATGTCGACGGCAAGGTCGTTCTCCTCGACGGAGTTGTAGTAGGTGTAGGTCTTCGTCTCGGTATTGTAGAGCAGGGGGAAGAGTTCGTCGTCATTGGTACGGATGGTACCGGCGACCCACTTGCCGTTGGGACTGAGCACGATGCCGCCCTCCATCTGGAGGAAGTCGGTGGGATAGTCGGTACCGCTGTTGCGGGAACCGAACTTGATATAGGTGCCTTCCGTGCGGTCGTAGAGATAACTGGTGGGCGTGTAACTCTGGTTGCCGTAGATGGCAATGTAGCGTCCGTCGGCGGAAATCTGGGTGTAGGCTTCCTGCTGGGCATAGGTCTCGCCCTTCTCGTTCTTGTCCATCTCCATGACAGGCTTGCCGGGCAGGGTGACGATGGTGTCGGCGGTGAGGTCCCACATGATGCCTTGCGACACGGAGGTCCAGGGACTGGAGGTGTCGCTCTCGGAGGTACCTACGGCGTAGTGGCCGTCGGGGGTGACACTGCTCACCGAGGCGGATGCGGCACCGTCGGGCATGGGCAGGGCGGTCCAGGTCATGGTGGTCTTGTTCCAGTAGCCGGGCTTTCCTGTGTAGTAGCCGTCCTCGGTGAAACTGCCGCCGAATGCGCCGACAACAATGTTGCCGTCGTCGGTCACGTCAGCCACCAGGTACTTGCCCATGGTGGAGGCAGCGGTCTCATCACTGGTACGGATGACGGTCTCGGCCTTGGTCTCGACGTTGACGAGATAGGAGTAACCGTTGGTCTTCTGATCGTTGGTAGCACCGTATACCAACGCCCACTTGCCGTTGTCGGAAATGGCGGAAGCAATCTCGTACTCCTTGTACTTCTGATAGTTGAAGGTGGGCTTGCCCACCTGCGCAGCAGCCTCGGTAGTGAGACTGAGCGCGGTCAGAAGAAGGGTCAGTGCGGTCAATGTTCTTCTCATGTTGTGAATACAATATAATAAATGTTTGCTTTGATAGGAATGTCTTCGTGCATTCGTGGCCGCTTACTTCACGGCCACCTTGCGGCTGACGCTCTTGCCGCCGGCAGTGTGCTGACGGGCGATGTAGATGCCGTGGGCGGGGGCTGACACCTTGCGGCCGGTCATGTCATAGTATTCAGTGGCGGTGACGGCAGATGCGGTCACGTCGGCGATGCCGGTTACACCGTTGAGGAAGTTGACGGTGACGCTGGGGCCTTCCTGCACGTCGTAGATGTCCTCGCCAGTGGTCTCCTGATTGCCCGTCTTGGTGCCGACAAGCAGGGTGAGGGTCATCGTGGCACTGCCTTCGCCTGCGGGAAACCACTCGGCGGCGAGATCCTGTACGGCTCCGGACTTGAGCACGCCAAGGCTGATATGGTTGCCGGCGGCACTGAGTTTGGGCACATAGTTGATGCCTGTCTCACTGGTGCTGGTGCATGAACTGAACACGCAGGCCTGTGCCATACCCGAACTGATGGACTTCACCTCATACTTCAGTTGCAGACGCTTGCCGCCGCTGGAGGTGTTCTCCACACCGAGTCCGGCACTGATGAAGGGGTCTTGAAAACCGTCATCGGTGAGTTCTGACACATTGATGGTAGATCCGGCGGCTACGTCGGCTACCTTTACGATATCCTCACCTTCTGTCGAGACGGTGACGAAATGTATGCCCAGGTCACTCTGGGCGAAAAGGGATGCCACGCCGGCAAAGAGCGTGACGGCTGCCATGTAAAATCTTTTCATATCTGTTTTCTTTTTTCTTTTATGGTGTTATCCGGTAAGATATCTCCCTCCTACCCTTTCTTCGGGACCACCGGGGTCTTGATGACCTGCATCACGCCAAGGTCGTCGCACACGAAGATGACGTACGACAGGCGGTCGGCCTTCCATGCCGACGCATCGACGGTGACGTCGTAGGTACGGCTGACGGGCTGGCCCTTGGTGAGGGTTGTGGTCTCGCCTTCCATCGGAGCGGTGAGGTGGGTGCGGAACACATGGTTGTGCAGGTACGAGGTGTTGGTCTTGCCGGTGGGCATAATCTGCGGACTGACTATACTGTCCTCGATGACCCACACGTTGAAGAGGGCGTTCTGCACGTCAGACAGGCTCTCTACCGACACCTTCACGCTGGCCTTGCCCGTGGCGGCATCGTAGGCGGGAGTGGCCGAGAGCAGGGCACGGGCCTCGTTGGAGATGGAGGAGTTGACAAGGGTGGTCAGCACGGAGTTGTCGGAGGTGATTGTGAGACGGTCGACAAACACAGAGGGTTGCTGCTGTATGCCCGTGGCGGTATAATACTCGTCACCGTCCTTGGTGGTCAGGGGCAGAAGGGCGCCGTTGGTGCGCTTGCCGAACGGACCGCTGTAGATGCCCACGGCGATCACGGCACTGTCGCCGTAGGTCTGCTGCAGTTGGTGGATGATATCGGTGGTCTCGGGACAGTTGCGGCAGGTCTGGCCGGTGAAGTCCTCGATGAGTATGTTCTTCTTCACGTCGGCAGGCTTGACATAGACGAGCCGGTCGCTCTCGGCGATATTGTCGCACGATGCGGCAACACCCAGCAGGGCGGCAAGGCAAAGTGCGGATAGGATATGTGGTGTCTTCATCGCAGTGGTTAGAAATTATAGTTGTACGACAGGGTCAGACCTTTGCTGGCGGGTATCCAGCGGCATACGCCGCCCGAACAGTTGTAGCCGGCACGTGTGCGGCCGTAGCCGAGCTGCAGACGGTGGGCTCCCGTGGTGAAGGTGACATAGCCTTGATAGTAGTGCAGATGGGTGTCGCCGGCATTGTACATGTCTGACACGGTGAACATCCAGTGGGGCATGACCGACAGTTCGAGCAATCCGTAGAGCCAGTCGCCCTGGTCGTCGGCAGTGGAGAGGTACTGCAGCTCGCCGCGCAGGGTAAACTTCCTGTTGAAGCGGTACTTGCCTTCGGCCACATAGACATCGGAGTGTACCATGCCGCCCTCGCCCTTGACCACGGTCATGTTGTAACGCTGGTTCATATACATGAGGTTGAGCGTGAACGACCGTGTGAACTTCTTGCCGATCTGCACGTTGAGGTCCTGGTAGTAGGTCTCGTCGCCCCACTTCCAGAAAGCGGAACCTTGTCCGCCGGTGCCGGACTGGGCCGACTGTCCGCCATCACGCGCCAGGGCATGGACATGAGAGAAATTCACCTTGACCTCGGTGCCGTACTTGCCGCCGATGACGGTGTTGCGCTTGAACTTATACCCCAACTCGGCCTGATAGGCCCACTCGCCATCGGGATGGGTGCTGTAGGGATAGAGGGCGGCCAGGGCGTAGGTGTGGTCCATGGTGAAGGCGGGCAGATGATTGATCATCGACGACGTGCCGTTCATGCCGCGGCGACTGCGAAACGACATGTAGTCGCTGCGCTTGGCCTGCAGGAGAAGGCTCACGCCGCTCTTGCTGTAGGTGGCGGAAAGCATCGCCACATGACCGCGACGGAAGACGTAGTTGTTGTCGTACGACGGATCGTCGGTCTTCCAGGCATACTCGCCGAGCAGACCGAAGTCGCCCACCTGCAGATTGGCCCGCACGTCGAAAGCGTTGACATACTTGGGCACGTTGATGAGATAGTTGCCCGTCATGAGATTGTCCTGCTTCTTCTCGTACTTGTTGACCCACGAACCGCCGAGGGTGAGATAGGTGCGGTGGTTCTGCATCGAGGGTATCCACTGGTCGATATTGAGTTCGAGGTCGGCACCGCTCACCAGTCCCTTGTTCCAGCCCCAGTAGCGGCGCTGACGGCCGGAGAGGGCCTTGAAGGTGACTCCCTTGACGGGCTTCACCACCAGACGGGCACCGAGCAACGAGTTGTCGATACCGAGGCTGCGCTCCTCGTAGGTACGGAGGATGAAGCCGGAGCCAAACTGCTCATAGAGGCTGCCGAGGGTCACGTTCCACTTGTCGTAGTGTACCTTGGCATAGAAGTAGGGTACGCCCCACCCCTTGAAGTCGGCCTCGAAACCGGGCAACGGATGCTGGTTGTACTCGAAACGCAGTCCGGCGTCGATGTGGCGGCTCATGACGTTCACATCGGCGTAGGTATTGGTCAGCCCCCAGTCGCTGGTCTCCTCGGTCTGTATCTTCTTGTCGTCCTGGGGAATGAGTATGTCGCTCTGCACACTGCCCGTAACGACAATGCCCTTGCCTCCGTTGTCTTCTTGGGCAACGGCAGCAAGAGCGGTCAAAACACCGACAAACGCGGTGCATATTCTTCTGTTCATAAAAATATTATTGGTATCCAGTAAATATCGTATCTGGAAAATTGCGTGGAGAATTATCGCTAACATCAAGTCCCGTAGGGAATTGCCGCTAACATCAAGTCCCGTAGGGAATTGCCGCTAACATTGAGTCCCGTAGGGACGACATATTATAGCGTAGGGCCTTGGCCCTACGGTTTGCGCATTTGTCCCAAACGTAGCCCCTGTAAGGGGCGCATAGTTCATCAAATGAGACATCCGGGAGACGGAGGGTCGGTCACTTGCCTGCAGTCAGTTCGCGTACCTTCTCGATAAGTTCCTCTTCGGCCCCGTCGGTATAGCCATTGTGCTTGTAGACAATCTGGCCCTGTCCGTCGACGATGAGCGTGTAGGGTATCATCTGCACGCCGAGGGCACGCTTGAACTCGCCGTTGGGGTCGAGCAGCACCTCATAGGGCCATCCGTGACTGTCGACAAGCGGTTTCACCTTGTTGATGTTCTGTGCCTGGTCGATCGACACGGCGATAACCTTCACGCCCGTCTCCTCCTGCCACTCGTCGTATACCTCGGCGATGGCCGACAGTTCGCGGTTGCAGGGCTTGCACCATGTAGCGAAGAAATCGATGATAAACGGTTTTCCGCCGTTGCTCAGCGTATCGGTACGCACACTGCTGCCGTCAATACTGCGGAGTACCACCTGGGGCACCTGTGCATCGGCAAGACTACAGAGCGCGAACGCCAGCAACAAACTCATAATTGCTCTTCTCATAATAAATAAAAACTATTGGTGTGTTTTCTATATGTCATTAAGCAGACTGGCCGTGTCACGCCAGCCTTCCTCCATCAAAAATTGCTCCCGATACGGTGCGCCGACATGACCATGACGGAAATATATACCTGAATACCATCACAATACCTATCGAGGGGTGGGCGCACAAAAATTTGTACAAAAGTAGTAATTATATCCTTTACATACAAACTTTTAACACAAAAAGCATACTTTCGAAATATTTATGCATACACTTTCGATATTTTTGCAACAAAATCGATAGGGATTATTGGTGCAGGTAAAAATATCGCAGGTTACGATATTTTTATATTGGTGTCCGGTAAAAATATCGCAACTTGCGAGTCCCGTAGGGACGACAGACTATAGCGTAGGGCGTGAGCCCTACGTTTTGATAGGGTTATCAACAACGTGCCCCTGTAAGGGGCGCATAGTTCAATCTCATACAACGAATTATGCGCCCCTTACAGGGGCAACGCTTATAATGCCTAAGAGAGATAGGGCCTCGGCCCTATCCTGTAATATGCGCCCCCTACAGGGGCAACGGC
>CAVFEZ010000082.1:0-8578 GCA_963621665.1 Akkermansia muciniphila
TAAAGGTACTCACTTTTGCTAATGTGGCAAAAGAATTGCGCTTCTTTTTTTGTTTCTATGAATTATTCAGGTTAGGTATTCACTTTTAACATGGAAAACGGAACATTGCCCCCTACGTATTGCCCGAAAAAACGTGATTGGTGTCGTTTTGGGGTGTTTAAGGGGTGGGGATAATCCCGCAAATTGGGGCGGTTTCGGTGTGGCGGTGAAACGAGGAAAGCGTGTGTTTATTGGGGTTTCGGGCGGTTTTGACCGTATATATATGGGCGTGAGTGTGTGCGCGACGCGTGTGAGGGGTGCGTTGCGTGTGGCGCGTGTTGTGCGGTGTGGCGTGTCATGGGATGCGCCATGGGATGTGCCAGCGCATCACCCTGCATTGGCAATAGAGGCGGTGTTGGCACGTGCGGCATTCTTTTCTTGTTCGATGGTGAGTTGCCTCACCTGCTCCTGAAGACGGCCTATCTCCTTTGCCATTTCCAACATTCTGTCTACCATTTGCGCCGTACCTGCGTCGTTTGTGACGGTTTGCGCCCCATTTGCCGTGGGTGCTGCACCCTCATCCACTAACATTGATCCTTCACCCGTGAGAAGCCAACGAGGATTAACATCACTACATTTTGCGTATATGAGTTCTGCATCAAATGTGTTTCTCGCTACCCATGCGCTTATAGTTTGCGCCGAGACTTCAAGTTTCTTGGCGAATTGAGCCTTATTGCCACTTGTATAATGCTCAATTAACCCTTCCAGTGTGCGCTCCTGCGAGCGAGGTGGTGCACGACGCTGAGGGCATGATGCGCCAGTATTTCGACAACGGCTGGATGTGGGAAGGCGACAAGAAGACCGGCACGTTGGCCGTGAAGAATGCCAAAGGCGAGACGGTGACCTGGATAGAGAATGCGGGTATACGTGACATAGAGGCGGTGCAAGCCTCTATGGAGAAGATGAAGGTCGGGGCATAGGATACCGAAGACAAACAACGAGAGCAAGTAACGATGGAATACTACAACAAACAACTGTGCGTGACGTTTGCCGAACTGACCGAGGGCGCGACTCCCGTCATCAAGGCGAACACGCTGAAGCGGAATGTGCAGCGTAGCAATGTGGTTTGCGCCCGCCGTGGCGGTGGCGAAGGCACGTGTGCGCTGTATGTGTGGAGCAGTATTCCGGAGAAGTACAGACGGCGTTATGTGGAGCTATACGGCGACCCCGAAGAGAAGATGAAGGAGGCGATGATGAAAGCCAGTGTGAAGATGGACGCGAAGGCGCGGGAGTGGTATGAGGCGTATACGTATCAGGACAAGGACGGCAGGGAGAAGCACCTGACGCAGAAGATGATTGAGGAGTATACGGTGAATGCCTCGGTGCTGGGCGAGTTGACGCGGATGTCTGCCAGACGGCAGGCATTGAGGAGCAGCCTTAACGCCCCGATGAGCGGTGTGTGGGAACTTATCTTCGACAGCTCGGAGAAACTGCGCGAGACCTACGGACACACCCTGCCCGGCACGTTGGCCCGACTCAAAACCCGACTGAAGGCATGGAAGGAAGACGGCTACCAGAGCGTAGTGAGCGGCAAATTGGGCAACTCATCGGCCTTGAAGGTGACCGGGGACTTTTTGAAGGTGATTGTGGCACTGAAGCGATGCCGGGTGCCGGTGTACACCGATGCTCAACTGTTTGAGCGTGCCAACGAGATAGCCGAGGAGCGCGGGTGGAAGCCCCTGCGTAGCCTGAGCGGACTGAAGAAGTGGCTGAACAGCCCTGCGGTGGAGCCGTTGTGGTATGATGCCGTGTATGGCGAGCAAGCCGCACGGCAGCGGTACGGGCGCAAGCACCGCACGGCCCTGCCGACAAGACGCGACACGCTGTGGTATGGTGACGGCACGAAACTGAACCTCTACTACAGGGATGAGCAGGGCAAGGTAAGGACCACGCAGGTGTATGAGGTGATTGACGCGATGAGCGAGGTATTGCTTGGCTACTGCATCAGCGACACCGAGGACTACGAGGCCCAATACCACGCCTACCGCATGGCCGTGCAGACGGCGAAGCACAAGCCTTGGGAGATCGTCTATGACAACCAAGGGGGACATAAGAAATTGGACAATGACGGCTTTATCGGGAAGATCTGCCGGGTACACCGACCTACGCAGCCCTATAACGGCGAGTCGAAGACGATAGAGAGCGTGTTCGGACGGTTTCAGATGCAGGTGCTGCACCAGGACTGGCGGTTTACGGGCCAGAACGTGACGGCGAAGAAAGCGTCGAGCAAGCCGAACATCGAATTCATCGAAGCCAACAAGGACAGTCTGTACACTCTGGAAGAACTCAAAGCGGCCTACGCCGCGGCGCGGAAGCAGTGGAACGAGGGCAAGCACCCCGCCACCGGCGAGCGACGGATAGACATGTATGAGAGGAGTGTGAACGAGGAGACCCCCGAGGTAACGGTACACGACATGGTGGACATGTTCTGGGTGTTTGCGAAACGCATGGCCACCTTCACGGATGCCGGACTGCAAATCACCATCAAGGGACAGAAACGGCAGTACGAGGTCTTTTCTACTCCCGGCGTGCCCGACCATGAGTGGCGACGGGCGCACACCTACGAGCAGTTTGTGGTGGCGTATGACCCCTACGACTATGCCAGCATCAGACTGTACTCGAAAGGTGCGGACGGCAGTCTGAGGTTTGAGCGCACGGCAGAACCGTATATCGTCATCCACAGAGCGTTGCAGGACCAGCAGGCGACCGACGATGCGAAGTTTATCCGCCAGGAGCAGGAAGCCAACCTGCAAGACCGCGTGGAGCGCGTGACCGAGGGCCGCATCATTGCCGCCGAGCACGGCATGGATGCCGAGCAGCAGGGCTTGAGAAGCCCGAGACTGAAGGGCGCGCCCGCGGAGGTGCAGCGTCAGATAGACTGGCGCGTGGCGAAATACTCCCAGTCGGCCGAGCCCTACTTGCTTGGCAAGCGCACAAAAGCATTGAGCATGGCCGACTGGTGGGAAGAAAAATCAGAGAACGAGAAAGAGGCAGAGCGCAAGTTGGCCTCGAAGTTATAACAGAACCATAACCATAAAAACAGATATTATGAACGAGAAACAGAAGGAAGCGATAAGAGAAGCGTTGCGCCAGTATGTGGCCAAGTATCCCAGTCAGAACAAGGCAGCCGCCAGTCTGGACGGTACGAGTGCCGGCACGGTGAGCACCATATTGCAGGGCAAGTGGGAGAACGTGAGCGACGAGATGTGGAAGAAGATAGCCTCTCAGGTGGGCACGGCAGCACCCGGCTCGTGGCAGACGGTGGAGACCACTGCGGCGAAGGAGATGGCCTACGCCATGACGGACGCGCAGGAATGGAAAAACGTGACATGGGTGGTGGGTGAAGCCGGATGTGGCAAGACCACTGCCGCCAGACTGTACGAGCGGGAGCATACGGGTGCCTACTACGTGCTGTGCTCGGAGGACATGCGACGGAGCGACTTCATCCGTGAGGTGGCGAAGAAGATAGGCTTGAAGACTGACGGCATGACGCTGCGAGAGATGCTTGACGCTATCATCGGCCAACTGATACAGACCGAGAATGCGGTGCTGCTCTTCGACGAGGCCGACAAGTTGACGGAACGAGTGTTCCACTACTTCATCGACCTGTACAACAGACTGGAGGACAAATGCGGCATGGTGTTTTTCTCGACCTCATACATCAAGCGCAGGATGTCGATGGGCCTCAGATACGACAAGAAGGGGTACAACGAGATACATTCGCGAATAGGCCGCAAGTTTTTCGAGTTGGAGCACACCAGTGCCAACGACGTGTATGCGATATGCGTGGCCAACGGGCTGACCGACCGCAAGGGTATCGCCGAGGTGGTGAAGGACGCGGAGCGTTATGACTTCGACCTAAGGAGAGTGAAGAAGGGTGTGCACAGAGTGAAGCGCATGGGTGCTTGAATGAAGTATTGAACGGTGTTCAACGAGTGTTCAAACGACGATGAAAAGAGCGATCAGTGTGACGGAACTGCTGTCGATGAAGAAGCAGACGTACAAGTTGAGTGACGAATGGCGTGCGGCCTTCGGCGAGCCCGAGAAGAACGGCGTATGGTTTGTATGGGGCCGGAGCGGCAGCGGCAAGACCTCGTTTGTGCTGAAACTGTGCAAGGAACTCTGCCGCTTTGGCAAGGTGGCCTACGACAGCCTTGAGGAAGGGTCGAGCCTGACGATGAAGAACGCCTTTGTGCGTGCCGGTATGCAGGACGTGGCGAGGCGCATGGTGCTGCTCGACGGCGAGAGCATGGAAGAGTTGGACAAGCGTCTGTCGAGAAGGAAAAGCCCCGACGCGGTAGTGATTGACTCGTTCCAATACACCCAAATGGACTTTACGGCCTACCTCGCCTTCAAAAGCCGGCATCCGAACAAGCTGCTCGTGATTATCAGCCAAGCCGACGGCACGCGGCCGAAGGGCCGGACCGCGGTGAGCGTGATGTATGACGCGGCACTGAAGATATGGGTGGAGGGCTACAGGGCCATCTCGAAAGGGAGATTTATCGGCGACAAAGGGTATTACACCATTTGGAAGGAGAGGGCCGACGAGTATTGGGTAAACAACAAAAAAGAGTAAGACAATGGAAGAGAAACAGAGAGCCTATCACGACGGTGACACCATCTACATCCTGATGGACGGAGACGCGGTGCAGGGCGTGATGGAAGAATGGCTGGAACGCAACTACGCTTGCGACCTTGTGGTACACCGCAGCCGGAAGCACAGGGGCAAGATGGTGGTAGAGACCAAGGACGTGATGTGGTCGGCGCGTATCATCCAGTGGCACAAATGCGACCAAGTAACCTATCTAAAAAAATAAACGCTATGGAAGAGATCATCGAAAAAATCGTGAAGTACGCGCTGAAGATGACGGAGGACTACGGTCCGGATGACCGCTATACGCTTTTGGGCGATGTGGCCCGCCGTCTGGAGGAGAAGGCCGACCGCCTGATTGCGCTGACCTACGTGGACGGCATGGAAGACGAGTAAAAACAAATGTAGAACCAACAAAACAAAAGAAAACATGAAAAAGATAATGACGAGTATCAAGGAGTCGTGGCGCCGCTGGTGCCATTTGCACAGAGAGCAGGGCCGTATGCGCCGTCACAACCAGTTGACCATGGAGGCTGAGCGCCGCGTGTCGGTGATGGCCTGGGGCGGCGAGGTGTACCTTGCTGTGGACGGCGTGCCGGTATTGCCGGCCTACGAGTTGCAGACGTATCTGCCGGAGAGTGTAGAGATGGCGCGCAGCACCTGGGTGTCGTACCATGAGCGCGAGGAAGGCCGTGCATAAAAAGGAGGGATTGCAATGGAGAACAATGAATATTCCCGATTTTTCGCCCTTCTGCGGCGGCTTCCGGGCGCAGACAAGGAGACGCTGGTAGACCAGTTCACGTGCGGACGCACGGTGCACCTGCACCTGATGTCACGACAGGAGTACGACGTGATGTGCAACGAGATGGAGCGTGTGGCCGGTGTAGACGAGCGTATCGCGGAGCGCCGGAGGATGCTGAAACGTGCCCGCAGCGGTGTGTTGCATCTGATGACGCTGTGGGGCATCAATACACAGGACTTCGACAAGGTAGATGCCTTCTGCGAACAGAACCGCATCGCGGGCAAGCCGTTCCGAATGCTGACCCATGACGACCTGACCCGCCTGCATGCGAAGTTGCGGGCGATGCTCCGCAAGCGGGAACAAAAGAACGCCCTCAAAGAAATGAACCGATGAAAATATATATGAACTTTCAAAAAGAGAACACAATGGAAGAGACAAAGAACAAGCGAGTAGACCTCAGCCAGATGAGTGCAGAGGAGAAGGCCAGACTGCTGGCCGAGTTGCAAACCGAGACCCAGCGTGACCGTCTGAGCCGCAGAGAAGCCTACGAGGGTCTGCGCGAGACCTTCATGCGCGGTGTGAAGGAACACGTACAGGGTGTAGCAGAGAGCGTGTCGGACTTCAAGGCATGGCTGGACGGCGAGGTAGAGACGTTCACCTCGCTGATGCGGGAGTACGGTCAGGTGAAGACCGACGGGCAGCAGAGTTACACGATCACGGACGGAGGGTTCCGGCTGGAGGTGAAGTTCAACAAGGTAAAAGGCTTCGACGAGCGTGCCGACATGGCTGCCGAGCGCCTTGTAGAGTACCTGCAAGGGTACATGGAGCGCAGTGCCGCCGGTGTGGACGACCCGATGTACCAGATGGCGATGACGCTACTGGAGCGCAACAAGAAGGGCGACCTGGACTACAAGAGCATCTCGAAGTTGTACGAATTGGAGGACAAATTTGACGAGGAGTACACGGAAATCATGAAGATGTTCAGAGAGGCCAACGTGGTACAGGCTACGGCGACGAACTACTACTTTTCCGAGCGCAATCCGAATACGGGAGTGTGGCACAGGATAGAGCCGAGTTTTTGCAGATTGTAGACTGGTGGTTGAACTATGCGCCCCTTACAGGGGCTGCGGTTCGCGCCACCACTGAGAGATAGGGGGTGAACCCCTATCCTATAATATGCCGCCCCTACGGGGCTAAGAGGTGAACGTGAATTGTGTGTGGGTAAATCAGAACCAACGCAAACAAACCATAACCGACACAAAAACCGGACGACGTTTTTTTCTGTTATTAATGGTGAATGACAAGGCTGCCTTGCACGCGAGTGTAGGGCAGCCTTTTTGTATGTATTGTGCGGAAAATTGTGTACCTTTGCGTTTATGGGCAAAGGTAGGGACAAGGAACTGATAGCGGCTCGCGACCAGAGGATCTTCGAGCGGTACTATTATTGGACGGAGGTGAAACGGCTCCGTTTCGATGATGCCGTGAAGAAACTGAGCGAGGAGGAGTTCTACCTGAGCGAGAGCCGGATATTGCAGGTGGTGCGGAAGTGCATCAGCAGCGGTGCGACGGTAGAGGGGAAGACGATTGCCCGTCCATTGTTTACGGGATTCAGAGTGTCTACCACTCAGCGCCGAAAGGCCGGAAGCCGACCTTCAGAGACGGTTTGCGTCCGTCAACAGGGCCGTCAATTAGAGTTGTTTGAGGAATAGCGTCGTAGACTGCGACGGTATAGACGGTATCGTAGACCTTGATGCCGTGGTTGTAAGTATAGAATTTTGATGTGACGCGTATCATCTCGCCTTGGTCTGCGGGGCGGTAGCCTTGCAGGGCATGGTGGAGCTGCTCCACCAGGTCGTGGCGCGTGGCAACGGCATCGACGGTGCCGGAGGCGTAGTGGGTGTCGTCGTAGCAGTCGATGAGGAGGCGGACGTTGATTTTTGCGGTGCCCTGCTGGGAGAGGCGTGCGGTGTTGGTCCACTCCACCTCGGGCGTGTCGATGAGTACAGCCGGGAAGGTGAGCGGGTAGCGGTCGACGTTGTCGTTGTCGAGGGCTTCGAGTTGTCCGCAGTCCTCATCGACCATGGAGAGCGAGGGGACGTAGTCCTTGATGTGACTAATGAGATGTAAGAGCAGAGATTCCATTTTTTATCCTTTCTATTGATTCGTTGATAAGCCGGTTGATTTTCTGGGTGAGTTCTTTGGAGTCGCCTATGAACTGCCGCTTGGGGATGTGCGCGCGGACGTTGAGCCGCTGCTTCTTGGTGAGGGCAATGGCCCGCCACTTGGCAGCCTCTTCGGGTAGGTCTTTGGACAGTTTCCCTTTGGAGCCGGAGAGCGAGTAGGCCATGTGCCATGCGTAGCGACGGAGGCGGTCGGTGACGCGGGGGTGGGTGTTGATGTCGCCGCCCTCGTTGTGGATAGCCGCATAAGGTACGGGGTTTTCTATGGTGACCTGCCCCGGGGATGTGGAGAAGGATGTGGAGCGCATGAGGTGGTTGCGGCGCGAGGTGAGCGGTCCGTACTGCGCATCGGTGCCCTTGCCACGCTGTCGGAGCGTCTTTTGCCAGGGGCGGAGACCACCGTCACGGAAGCCCGAGTCGCGGAAGTTCTGTGTGAAATGGTTGACGGCAGTGATGCCGACGGCACGTGGGAGGCGGTCGGCGACCTCGCGGAGGATGTCGTCCTTGGCACGGGTGATGATGTCGGTGATGTGTTTTGCGTCCATATCAGTGGGTTATTAGCGTATCCTCGTAGTCGGAGCGGTTGAAGGAGTCGGCGGAGGATGCGGGGTTGAGTGTGGTGAAGGTGCCGCCGGGGTGCGAGACGGTGACGCTGTGGGTGTGGGTGTTGAAGGCCTGCACGAGGTTGTTGAGCCGTTGGGTGAGGTCGGCGATGTTGATAAGCCCGCCGAGGGAGCCGCCATTGACGGTAATGGAGGCCGCTTGGTCAACCTGGATGACGGCAAGGTCGGTGAGGTCGCCGGAGAGGGAACCGAGGATGACGGGCGAGCCCACCTTGGGTGTGATGAGGAGGTGCTGGTCGTTGTCGAGCTCGGAGGCGCGGAGGCGCACGCCGGGTATGTCGATGTTGCCGACGGTGACGGTGCAGGTAATGCCGTCCACGGCCTTGACGATGCCTTGAAGGATGGCTGCACGCTGTGGGATGAGGGACGCGATGGAATCGCGGAGTTGTCGGTATTGGTCCAT
>CAVFEZ010000083.1:0-8427 GCA_963621665.1 Akkermansia muciniphila
TCTTCACGTGGGTGGGCTTGCTGCAGTTCATTGTCACGCTCTTCTCCTCCACCACGTTCATGCCCTCGTTGGAGACGTTCAAGCCGAAGTTCTTGTAGAACTCCCGGTTGTAAGCCTCCTCGGGAGAGACAGAATCCTGCTCTGTGGAGCAAGATGCCAGGGTTGCAGCCGCTACGACTGCAAGCCAGAATGATTGTTTTTTTAGATACATCTTCATTGTTCTCTGTTTTTGTTATTGTATTTTTTGTAAAGTAAGATGTGTTGAAAGTAAGTTTAGTCAGCAAATAGTATATAGCGATAGTACATATAGCAATCGTGCAGACACGACTGTTCCTGCAATCACTTACCGGAAGGTCTTGTCTGCACGATCGGATATAGGGGCCATAGTTATCATCTTTGTAGTTGAGTCGGGGTGTGTGCGCCTTTATTTGAGAAGGTAGTGTATGCGTACCTTCACGCAGCGGTTGAGTTTGGCGTTGAGTCCGCGGGTCGACTTGTCGGTGACGGTGCGGATGTTGCCGCCCATGTTGCCCACCATGTAGATTTGCGATGCCACGTTCTTCATGCTCGGCTTTTGCTTAAGCCATGAGATGACGGTGGCGGCACGGTTTTGCGAGAGGGCGCTGTTGCGGTCGAGACCCACCTGCGTGGCGTTGTTGCCCGTGTAGTTGTCCTGACTGGTGGCAAGACCTTCGCACTGTATCATGGCGATGGTGCCGTTTTGCAGGATATCCTGTATGTGGGCGACGGCGGCCGAGTCGGTGTACTCAGCGATGTAACCGTTGTTGCTGTTCATGGCGGCGTAGACATCGGCGAAACTTACGAGTTCCTCGCCGCTCTCCACATCCATGTTCTGGCGCACGATGGAGAGACCCTCATGCTGGTTGAGTCCGTAGGAGACGGTCTCCATGTAGTTGTCGTTGGAGAGGAGGGTCTGGCCTTCGGTCTCGCGGTCGATACGGTACTGCCAAGTGTGCTGTCCGTCGTAGATGGGCGCATAGTAGTAGCCATGCTGCTGGCGGAAGTCGGCCATGTCGCTGGCGGTGAGGCTGAGCGAGAGCGGTTGCTTGGAGATCTCGTATCCGCGGGGCAGCGTGCCGGTGTCGAAGGTGCGGTCGGCTGTCTCGGTGGCGATATCCTCGGTAGCCAGTCCGATGGGCGACTTGCCGTCGGCCAGACGTGAGGCCACCTGTGCGTTGTTGGTGTAACGCTTCTGGGTGAAGAGACCGCCGGCGAGGTAGTCGATGGCGTTGACCTTGCTACCCGATACGGTCGGCGCATCGCTGCGTCCGGAGTAGTTGTTGGGGTAGAATACGTAGAAGGTCATCGTGCGGTAGGCGACGTTGGTGTCCTTGGCCTTGACGGTGAGGATGTCGCGCTCGCGGTAGTCGCGGCGGTAGATGGCGTCGGTCTTGCGCTTCCAGCCGTTGCTCTTCTTGGTACCGAGATACCAAGTGAAACCGAGGTCGATGCCGAGGTTGCAGTCCCACTTCTCGGCATAGTGGTCGGCCTGACCGTATTCGAGGTCGAAGTTGGTCTGATAGAACAGGCCGCGGGCCTTGAGGTCGACGGAGAAGTTCTTGCGGGGTGTGAAGAAGCGGCTGTACTGCAGTTCGAGGTGACCGCTCCACTCATTGTCGGAGCCGCTCGACTTGCTGAATCCCGTGTGGTGCACGCCACCGATACCGGCGGCAAACATCACCTGGTTCATACGTTTCTTGCTATAGGCGCCCTCGTAGCCGAAGAAGAGGCGCGAGAGGTTGAGGATGACGCTTCCGCTGATATCCCACCATCCGGTCTTCATCTTGCGGTAGGGGGTATTGTCGGGCGTGAGTTTCACGTCGCCGTAGCCGTAGTGTCCGGTGATGTACTCGGTGTATCCGCGTGAGTTGGAACTGATGAATTCCAGTTTCAGACCGATGCCCGGTGTAAACCACTTACCGACACCGATGCTCCAGTCGGGCGATACGGTGCCCCAGAAGCCAGCCATATTGCTATAGTCGCCACGGAAGGAGTGGGCACCTACGGTACCGAAGACAAACCAGTTCTTGCCGAAGCGGTTGGTCACGACACGCATAGGGTCGTACACGGTGTCGCTCTCTATCGTCACCCGTGTGGGTGCCGTGTAGTCTACCGTGTCGGTGTAGATGACGGGATAGTCTTTGTATTTGTCACGCTGGGCCAAGGCGGAAGTGACAGTGAAAACCGCCAAGGCGAGTAGAAGTATTAGTCGTCTATTCATCTCTCCTATAGTTAGTATTGGCAAAATTAGTATTTTTTTTCTCATCATAGTCAGTTTTTTATGCTTTTTTGTCCAATTTCTCGTATTTTGAGTTCACGCTCTTGTATTCGGGCACCAAATCCTTCATCATCAGCACTGTTTTCTCCTCATCGTAGGTGCGTGCCGTGGCGATGAGCCGGTCGATTTTCTCGAGCACCTCGGCGCGGTCGTACTCGCGCACCTTGGCCCGCTTGATCTTCTTGTGCTTGGTGGGGATGACCTTTTCCTCGTCGTTGAGCACCTCCTCATAGAGTTTCTCTCCGGCACGCAGACCGGAGAACTCTATCTTGACATCGGTGCGCCCGCTGAGACTTATCATGCGGCGGGCAAGGTCGTAGATGCGCACGGGCTTGCCCATGTCGAAGACGAGTATCTCGCCGCCCTCGCCGATGGTGGCGGCTTCGAGCACGAGCAGACAGGCTTCGGGGATGAGCATGAAGAAGCGCACGATGTCGGGATGGGTCACCTTGACCGGACCGCCACGGCGTATCTGCTCGCGGAAGATGGGAATGACCGACCCGTTGCTGCCCAGCACATTGCCGAATCGGGTGGTGATAAACCGGGTCTTTCCGGTCATGGTCTGGCAGTAGATCTCGCAGATGCGCTTCGAGCAACCCATGACATTGGTGGGATTGACGGCCTTGTCGGTGCTGACCATCACAAAGCGCTGCGCACCGTACTTCACGGCGAGGTCGGCCACCTTGCGGGTACCGTCGACATTGTTGAGGATGCTCTCCACAGGATTGTCCTCCATCATGGGCACATGCTTGTAGGCGGCGGCGTGGTAGATGATGTCGGGACGGGTCTCGGCAAAAATCTTCTCCACGCGGTGGCCGTGGCAGATGCTGCAGACGATGGTGAGGCACTCTATCTCGGGGTGGTGCTCCTTCATCCACAGGCGCACGTCGTGCAGGGGCGTTTCGGCCTGGTCGATGAGCACGAGCCGCTTGGGGGCAAACTGGGTGAGGATCTTGGCCAGTTGCGAACCGATACTGCCGGCGGCACCCGTGACCATGATGCACTTGCCTTGCATCTCGCGGCGGATGAGGTCGGTGTCGACCACGATGGGGGCGCGGGGCAGGAGGTCTTTCATCTCGATGTCGAGGAGTTTCTCGTTGCCCAGTCCGTAGATGCCCATGTGGTTTTTGATGTAGTAGTCGTAGAACATCTTGATGGCCACACGCATACCGCACATAAAGGCGAGGGCCAGCACGGCCTGCAGCAGCAGGTCGCGGCAGCGCAGTATGATGTACTGTCCGGCGGGGGTGAACATGCGCAGCAGCATGACAATCACCACACCGATGACAAGGGCTATCGAGATGCGGGCCAGGTCGGTAAACGTGCTCTTGCGTATCACCCCACTGTAGGTATGCTCCAGCCGGAAACCGATGATGTAGCCGGGCAGGCAGGCGATGAGCGTGATGAGCAGTTGGCTGACGTGGCTGACGGCCTGCATCGGACCGTGATTGGCCGCGAAGGCCACTACGCCCGACAGCAGGACGATGAGACAGTCGCCGCCGAGTACATACCAGTAGGGCAGCGAGTCGCGCGAGAGATACCAGTTCAGGAGTTTCTTGTGCAGCATGCTTTGATTTCGTTTACAATATATTCTACATCTTCATCGCTCACCATCGGACCGCTGGGCAGACAGAGTCCGCAGCCGAAGAGCTGCTCGCTCACGCCGTTGACATACTTCGGACTGTCGGCAAAGACGGGCTGCAGGTGGAGCGGTTTCCAGAGCAGGCGGGTCTCTATGCCCTTGGCATCGAGCCGCTGGCGCAGGGTGTCGGCGTCGATGCCGCACTTCTCAGCATCCACCGTGATGGTGTTGAGCCAGTAGTTGCTCTGCTGTTTTTCCGAGGGGTTGGTATGGAGCGCGATGCCGTCGAGGTCGGCAAAGGCGGTCTGGTAGAGGTCGGCCACATGACGGTGGTGGGCGATATGGTCACGCAGCACGGTCATCTGTCCGCGGCCGATACCGGCGCAGATGTTCGACATGCGGTAGTTGTAGCCGATGTGCTCGTGCTGGTAGTAGGGGAACGGCTCGCGGGCCTGCGTGGCAAAGAACGTGGCGCGCTGCTTCTTCTCCGTCGTAGGACAGACTATGGCACCGCCACCCGAGGTGGTGATCATCTTGTTGCCGTTGAAACTCAGTGCGCCATACGCGCCGAACGTGCCGCACTGCTGTCCGTTGTACTCCGAACCGAGCGCCTCGGCGGCATCTTCCAGTACGGGAATGTCGTAGCGGGCGGCCACCTCCATGATTTCATCGATCATGGCGGGCATGCCGTAGAGGTGCACGGCGACGATGGCCTTGGGCTTGCGGCCCGTCTTGGCGATGCGGTCGCGGATAGCCTCATCCAAGAGTTCGGGCGACATGTTCCACGAACCGGGCTCGCTGTCTACGAAGACGGGCGTAGCCCCTTGGTAAACGACGGGATTGGCCGAGGCCGAGAAGGTGAAACTCTGGCAGATCACCTCGTCGCCCTTCCCCACCCCGAGCAACACAAGGCCGAGGTGTATGGCAGCCGTTCCGGCGGAGAGGGCCGCCACATGCTTGTCTTCGCCGAGGAAGTGCTCCAGGTCTTCCTCAAAGGCGTTGACGTTGGGGCCGAGAGGCACCACCCAGTTGGTGTCGAAAGCCTCCTTGATGTATTTCTGCTCGTTGCCGCTCATGTGGGCAAGGCAGAGGAGTATGCGTTTTGATTGGGTCATAATCTATATTGAAAAATTGAAGCGCGGGATATAACCACGAAGCGTATTATGGGTTTAATCTAACCACGAATCCAACGAATCTAACGAATGTTGAATGAGTGGTGTTATCTGCGTTTATTATGGGGTTACAAGTTTCAGCACGTCCTTCCACATTCCCACTTTATATTGTGGTTGGGCCTGTGGCGGCGTGTCAGCCAACCGTTGGGGATGGATGTTCTCACCGTTGTCGAGCAGGCAGACGGTGGTCCAGCCGAGGCGGTTGGGGGCAATGAAATCTTTCTTAGGATTGTCGCCGATGTAGACGAAACGGTCTGCATCGGGATGACGGTTCATAATGCGGCGGTAGTTGGCCTCATCGGGTTTCTCGCTGCCTATCTCCTCGCTGATGACGATATCCCCGTCGGCTATCCATCGGTTCAGTCCAAGGGCGGCAATCTTGTTGCGCTGCTGCACGGAGCGGCCGTCGGTGATAAGAGCCAACGTGCAACCGGATGCTTTCTGCGCATCAAGTGTTGCCACGACATCTTCTTCGAGATGAATGTCGGGGCGGTGGGAGCGATACGTGGCGAGATACGCACTGACGGGTGTTTCTACACCAAGCAGTTCGTTGAGCCGATGAAAGGCATTGGCCCCGCCTTTGTAGGCTTGCAGCATCTCGCCGTATGCCTTGTCAGCCAACAGTTGGTCGCCTTGTGCGGCATAAAGGGCTATCTCGCGGTAGGCCGACTTCAAGAAGTCTATTTCCTTATAGAGGGTGTCGTCGAGGTCGAAACAGATTACCGTCATCGCTTCATTACTTTCTTATATACTTCCACGGTGTTTCGTGCCATCACATCGGAGGTGAACTCCCTAAGGGCTTTCTCCCTCCCTGCCTTTGCCACTTGCCGGCGCAACGCCGTGTCTTCTACCAACCGTGACAGGATGCCGCTCAGTTGGCTGACGTCTCCGTCCTCAAAAATAAAGCCGTTCTTGCCGTCCTCTATCTGTTCATAGGCACCCTCGGTGTTGCTGCGCACCGCACAACAACCGCTCAGCATGGCTTCCAAGACCACCAAAGCGAAACCTTCCTGGTGTGAGGGGAGGGCGAAGATGTCGAAGACCTGATAAAACTTTTCCGGCGGCTGGTACTGGAACCATGACACTTGCAGTTTCAGTCCTGAGCGTTCTATCTCGCCGTTCAACCAACCTACCGTTCTGCCGTCTTTCGAACTGCCCAGAAACACAACATGCATCTGGTCGCGCAGTGTCTGCGGCATCTGGCGCACGGCGGCAAGCAGCACGTCGTGCCCCTTGCGGCGCTCCACGCTGCCCACCAAGCCCACGATGATTTTTCCCTCGGGAATGCCCAGCTTCTTCTTCGTTTCCGCCTTTTCCCCGTCGGAGAGGAGTGTGGCGAAACGTCGCGACACGCCGTGGTGTACGATGGTGATGTCCTCGTCACGGTAGCCGTACAACCGCTTGGCGAAATCTCTCGTCTCCCTGCTGATGGCTATCAGGTGCGTGGCGTTCTTGTAGTAGAAGCAGCGCACGAGGTCGGTGACGTGCAAGGTGGAAACGAACTTCCTGCGCAACAGCCAGGGGATGAAGGAGAGGTAGGGCGACTGCACGTGCAGGACGTCGTAGCGATGACAAAGCAGATACCCTACGATGGCGCACACCGACTTGATTTTCCCCGTCATCGAGTTGCCCTCCGGCAAGGGATAAGGCACGATGGTGGCACCCGTCTTGACGAACTTTTGGTAAAGCATCTCGCTTTCCGGAGCCTGCCCCCCATATTTCTGCCGATGAGCACCGTCACGTCGTGTCCTTGCCCAACCAGTGCCTCACTGAGGTCGAGGGTATGGGTAGTCACTCCCGTCTGGTCGCAGCGGGACAACAGTAGAAGTATTTTCATATTTTTCTCTATTGGGATAAAGCCATATATTGGTATCCGGTAAAAAGATTGCAACTGGCGAGTCCCGTAGGGACGACAGATTATAGCGTAGGGGCAAGCCCCTACGTTTTTACGCATTAAGTTCTATCGTTGCCCCTGTAAGGGGCGCATAATTCATTGAAAGAGATTGAAATATGCGCCCCTTACAGGGGCTATATTTTCAATAGCGGGGAAAGATAGGGGCAAGCCCCTATCCTATAATCTGCGCCCCCTACAGGGGCAACATATAGCGAATCACGCAATGGGCAAACTCAGCAATCTGTTGACAAGTTGCAGCAACCGGGGATGGTTCACCACGAAGGTGGCGAGGTCGTATTTTACACCTTTATATATTGTGGGGTCTATGCGTGGTATGGGGTAGATGCCCTCCCCTTTCATGCGTTCCACCATCCGTCGGATATGCTTGCCGCTATGGGGCAGGCGCATCAGTCGGACGAGCATGAAGAAAAGGTAGGACTCGCTGCGGCGCAGACAACGGTCGGCGGCTGCCGGCGAGATATGGTGCTTGTATTGTTCCACCAATGCCTGCATCTGGTGGTAACTGTAGAGGTAGTCGTCGGCGAGTTTCACCTCGTGCGCCTCGCTGTGGTCGTTCAATATCGATCCGGTACGTTGCCTGTAGCAGTAGCACGTCAGGGGGAAGTGCGCCACGCTGTGGGCACGCATCAGCAGTTCCATGGTGAACATGCCGTCCTCCACAAAACGGTCTACGTGGAAACGCAGGTCGCCGATGAACGACCGTTTCACGAGATACCACCAAGCATAGTTGTAATAGTCTGTCTCCGCCAGGTATTCCGAGTCACGGTAGATGCGCACGTCCTTGGCATTTGGCTTCGGTGAGGCGGGTGTCTCGGAGACAGGCGAGTTGGAAATGCCGAAGGTCACCACATCTAGGTCATGCGTCAAGGCGAAGTCGAGAACGGGCAGTATTTTGTCCGGGCCCACCTCGTCGTCGCTATCCACGAACCACACGTATCTGCCCCTCGCCATGCCGATGCCCCGGTTGCGGGTCGCCGACAGCCCTTGGTTTTCCTGCCGTACATAGTGCACCTCGGGGTATTGTGCTACCACCTCGCTTCCGCCGTCGGTGCTTCCGTCGTCGATGACGATGACCTCACACACGGCCTCATCCAGCCTCATCTTTCGGATGGAGTCGAGACAGGCGCCGATGTAGGGTGCGACGTTGTACATCGGGATGATGATGGAGAGGGAGATATTGTCATTTGCCATGTTAGTTTAGTGTATTGAATTATGTTCCGCTATACAAACACCGCATCGTCGTACCGCAGCATGAGTTTGCCATCGGTCCAGCCTTCGTCATAGGCGACGCGCTCGCCGAGCAGGTACTCGCGGATGAGGAGTTCGGGATAGTTGGCTCCGCTCATGTAAGTGAGCGGATAGCCGCCGCCGAAGCGGGGGTTCACCTCGATGCCCACGATGTCATGGGTGTCGGGGTGGAAGAAGAGTTGCATGCAGATGCAGCCCACGCAACCGTCGA
>CAVFEZ010000084.1:0-8317 GCA_963621665.1 Akkermansia muciniphila
TAGTGGCGCACATCAAAGAGTTGGAAAACAAGGCGACGAAAGCCGAGGCGCAGACCCAAGCCATCGCCCAGTATCAGGCACGCATTGCCGAACTGGAGGCCAAGGAGGTGGACACCTATCTTGACAGTGCGATAGCCTCGGGCAAGATCAAGGCCGAGCAGAAGGAGCAGTACCGGAAGCTCATGGCCGCCGACCGTGCCGCCACAGAATCGCTCATCGACAGCATGAAGCCCGCGCCGAAGGCCGGACCCATGGCAAAGGACGTGTACCAGGAGGCGGTGAAGGGCGGTTTCGAGAACAAGACTTGGGATGAGTTGGACAGAAGCAACCAGTTGGGCGCGCTGAAGGCGCAGAACCCCGAACTGTTCCAAGCGAAGTATAAAGAGAAGTACGGGGTGGAGTATGCCGTGTAAGCCCCGGCAATGAGAGAGAACGGCCAACGAAAAACAACATAACAACAAAGCAAGAAGAATATGGCACTAAACAAACAAATCTGGCTGAGCACCATCCAGGAGAACTTTTACCCGAACGACTCGTTTGCCGTGCACTCGGTGGACGACAGCGCCTTTGTGTCGTACAAGACGGTGCACGTGCCGAATGCCGGCGCACCGAGCGGCGTGGTGATCAACCGCACGCAGAAGCCCGCGAGCGTGAACCAGCGCACCGACAACGAGCTGACCTACGACATTGACGAGCTGACGACCAACCCGATACACATCCCCAACGTGGACGTGGTGGAACTGAGTTACGACAAGCGACAGAGCGTGCTGATGAACGACCGCCAGCAGTTGCAGAAAGCAGCCATGGAGAACCTGCTGTACAAGTGGGCCGCAGTGGGCACCACCATCAAGACCAGCGGAGACACCACCACTGCGCACACCTCGACGACCGCTACCGGCACGCGAAAGAAGATCACCAAGGGCGACGTGCTGAAGATAGCCACCAAGTTCAACGTAGACGACGTGCCCTTGGAGGGCCGCTACCTGCTGCTGGACGCAAGCATGTACAACGACCTCTTGGCGGACCTCACCGACAAAGAACTGAGCGCATATCTCGCCAGTGCCAACGCGCAGGGCGGCGTGCTGGGCAGACTGTACGGTTTCGACATCATGATGCGCTCGCGAGTGTTGCGCCTGAACGACAGTGCAGTGGTGAAGTGGGACGCCGAGGGCGTGGCCACCGAGGTAGCCGCCGGACTGGCATGGCAGCAGGGTTGCGTGAGCCGTGCGATAGGCGAGATCAAGATGTTTGACTCTACCGACGACCCATTGTACTACGGCGACATCTACTCGTTCCTGCTGCGTACGGGCGGAGCCTTGCGCCGCTACGACAAGAAGGGCGTGGTGCTCTTGAGCGAGTAAGGACTTCTGTTTCACTCACTATATATTCGTCAGACCCGGCATGCACCCCGAGGGCACACCCCAAGGCGGGGCGTGTCGGGTCTTTCTTCAACCAAACCTCTAAAAACGACAAGAAATGGAACTACCCAGAGTAAAGATACAATTTCTGAACGGACAACTTGGCACCGTGGGCGAGAGTGCCGACGGGCTGACCGCCATCGTGTGCGGCGCAGTGGCCGTGGGCGAGACCTTCGCGACAGGCACGCCGTATGACGTGACGAGCATGGACGATGTGGCCGAGTTGGGCATCACGGCAGAGAACAACGCCACCCTCTACCAGCACCTCAAAGCCTTCTACGCCGAGGCCGAGAGCGGCACCAAGGTGGTGGTGTATGGCGTGCCGGCAACGGCAAAGCCCTCGGAAGTGTGCGACTACACGGCGACCGCCGCACCCAGTCTGCGCGACCTCATCACCCGGGAGAACGGCCGCCTGCGCGGTGTGGGCCTCTGCAACATGGCCGCCGACGACCTTGCGACCGTGCTTGCCAAAGCCCAGCAGACCGCCGAGTGGGCCACGACGGAACTCTACGCCCCGCTGTTTGTGGCCATGGAATACAAGGGCTACGACGGCAAGACCGCCCTGCCCGACCTGACGCAGATGCAGTACAACCGCTGCTGCGTGGTGGTGGGCGACACGGTGAGCGGCGGCGCAGGCGCGTGCATCGGCACGTTGCTGGGCCGTGTGGCAAGCATCGGCGTGCAAAGGAACATCGGCCGCGTGAAGGACGGGGCGCTTGCCCCCGTGACGATGTGGCTCGGCACAAAGAAGATAGACGAGAGCCAGAGCGCGGTGAGCGACGCTCACGGCAAGGGCTACATCGTGCCGCGGAAGCACGTGGGCCGCAGCGGCTACTACTTCGCCGACGACCCCATGGCCACCGACCCTACCGAGGACTACGCCACGCTCGCCAACCGACGGGTGATAGACAAGGCATACCGCATAGCCTACGACACGATGCTCGACATGCTGCTCGACGACATCGAATGCAACACCGACGGCACGATACAGACCGCCGTGGCCAAGAGCTGGCAACAGACGGTGGAGAACGCCATCAACCAGCAGATGACCGCTGGCGGCGAACTGAGCACCGATGCCGACGGCTCGGGTGCTGAGGTGTATGTAGACGAGACGCAGAACCTCATCTCGACGAGCAAGGTGGTGGTGACGCTGAAGGTGCAGCCGCGCGGCTATGCCCGCTACATCGACGTGAACTTGGGCTTTAATGTCAGTACGAACTAACCTCTAAAAACAAAGAGACAATGAAGAATACAAGAGAATACGAATGGGCCGACATCAACGTGGTGGTGGCCGGCCGCACGGTGACGGGCCTGCGCGGTGTGAAGTACGGCGCGAAGCAAGAGAAGGAACTGGTGCACGCCAAGGGCAACAAGCCCTACGCCATACAGCGGGGCAACAAGACCTATGACGGCGAACTGACCCTGCTGCAAAGCGAGTATGTGGCCCTCAGGGAAGCCTGCGGCGGCGACGTGCTTGACGGGTCGTTCAACATCGTGGTGTCGTATGGCAACCCGACGCAGGGCGACGTGATCACGACCGACATACTCGTGGGTGCGGAAATCACCGAAGACACGACGGAATGGAAGCAGGGCGACAAATTCCAGGAGAAGAGTCTGCCCTTCATCTATCTGAACCAAAAGTCAGTGTAAGAAGATTGACAGGATAACAACCGGGGATTGAACGGCAGTTGAACACCGTTCAATCCCCACACTAAAACCAAGAAACAAGATGAAGTACACAAAGGAACAAGCAAGTGAGTGGAAGGCCAAATGGGGCGAGTTGTTTGAGATAAGCGTGGAGGGCAAAAGTTGCATACTGCACAAGCCGACACGACGGGACCTGAGTTATGCCAGCGTGGTGAAAGACCCGATAAAACTGAGCGAGGTGATGCTCAAACAACTGTGGGTGGCCGGTGACGAGGAGATACAGACCCGCGACGACCTCTTCATGGCAGTGGTGAACAAGATGGAAGCCGTGCTGGCCGTGAAGGAGGCCGAGATAAAAAAGCTCTGACGGATGCCGGTGTGCCCGGCTCGGAGGAAGACGGGATGCCCAACGTGCTGTATATGGACACGCTGCTGCGCTACTACATGCACCTGGACCCGTGGACGCTGAGCGACGAGGAGTGGGCATGGACAATAGCCTACCTCATCGACATCCGCAAACAAGAAAGCAAAGCCAATGGATAACGTACTGAAATTTCTCATCAAGCTGCAAGCCTCGGAAGGCAACGTGCTGAGCGTGGCGCGGCAGACGACGCAACAACTGGACCGCATACAGCAGCGGGCCGACGGGGTGAAGGCCAAACTGCGCGAGGCATTCTCGCTGGCCAACTTCAAGAGCCAGCTGACGAGTCTGCCCGGCATGGACTTTCTGATGAACCCCTACACCATCATCGGGGCCGGCATAGGTGCCATCACCAAGTTGGGCGCACAGGCCGAGATGACGGGCACGGCCTTCCGTGTGCTGGTGGGCGACGAGCAGAAAGCCGCCGAGGTGCTGAGCCAAATCAACGACTTTGCCGCCGCCACGCCCTTCACGAAACTCGACTTGGAAAAGGCGGCGCAGACGATGCTCAACTTCGGCGTGAAGAGCGACGGGGTGATGACCACCTTGAAGCAACTGGGTGACATCTCGATGGGCGACTCGCAAAAACTGGACTCGCTCGCCCTGGTGTTCGGCCAAGTGAGCGCAGCCACCAAGATGTCGGGACAGGACCTGATACAGTTTATCAACGCCGGATTCAACCCGCTGAAGGAACTGGCGGCGATGACGGGCAAGAGTTATGAGGAACTGCAGGAGGTGATGAGCAAGGGCGGCATCAAGACCGAGGATGTGGCGGCAGCCATCGCCCATGCCACGCAAGAGGGCGGACAATTCCACGGTATGATGGACGCGACCGCGCAGACCCTCTCGGGCAAATGGAGCACCGCCATAGGGCAGATACAGCAACAGGCCGTGGCGATATACGAGAAGATACAGCCGGCCATACTGGCGGCGGTAGACATCTTCTCGGGGCTGGCCAATGCGGTGATGAGCGTCGTGGGCTTCTTCATGGAGTGGAGCGACGTGATAGGCATCGTGGCCGGGTCGGTGGGTGCCGCCGCGGTGGTGCTCAACGGTGCAAGGATAGCGACTGCCGCCTATGCCCTGGTGACGCAAGGCGTGACGATGGCCACCACCGCATGGAGTGCGGCGCAGGCCGTGCTGAACGCCGTGATGGCAATGAACCCCTTTGTGCTGGTGGCCGCCGTGGTGGCCGCACTGACGGTGGCCGTGGTGGCGTGCTGGAACAAGTTTGCCGGGTTCAGGGCCTTCATCAAGACGATGTGGGACGTGCTGAAAGGGCTGGGCAACATCATCAAGGACTACCTCATCGACCGCATCAAGACCTTCATGAGCGGCATCGGCAAACTGGGTGACGCACTTGCCAAACTATTCAGCGGCGATTTCAAGGGTGCATGGGCCTCGGCCGTGGACGGCGTAAAGGACCTGACCGGCATCACGAGTGCCGAGAAAGCCGTGGGCGCGGTGAAGCAACTGAGCAAGGGCATCACCGCCGACTACGCCAAGCGCAAGGCCGAAGAGGATGCCAAGCAAGCCGCCAAGGACAAGGCCGGCAAGAGCAGCACCATCACCCAACCCGGACTGAAAGGCAGTGGCGGGTATGCACTGAGCGGAGGAGCCGGTGGCAGTGGTGGCGCATCAGGCGGCGGCAGCGGCGGCAAAGGCGGCGGAAGCAAAGCCGCAGAAGCACTGGCCACGGGCGGCACACGGAACACCCAAATCACGGTGAACATCGGCAAACTGATAGAGAGCATGACCGTGACGATGGCCGACAAGACCGACACGGGCGAACTGGAGCGGGTGATCCTGCAAAGCATCAACCGCAGCCTGGCGATAGCGACAAGTACGGACAGATAACCAAAAACCGATATGGCACGAACAATAGCAGAGATAAAGAAGACGATGACGGATGCCTTCATGGCAGATGCCGACCTCAAGGAACTGTACGGCCTGGAGGCCGACGCTACATGGGCGGAGAGTTTCTCGACGGTGAGCGTGGAAAACATACTCCTGTATATCGTGGCCGCCTGCACCCATGTGGTGGAGGTGCTCATGGAGCAGTACAAGGCCGACGTAGAGGAGAAGGCCGAACGGATGGTGGTGGCGAGCGTGCCCTGGTACTGGGAGAAGGCGCTGGCCTTCCAGTTGGGCGACGAACTGGTACTCGACTCCTCGACCGGTGCCTATGGCTACGCCAAGGCCGACGAGGGGAAACAGGTGGTGAAGTATGCCGCCGTGAGAGACAAGGGACGCAGTGTGCAGATCGTCGTGAGCGGTGACAAGAACGGCAGTCCTGTGCCGATAGACGATGTGACGATGGCTGCCTTCCGACAGTACATGAACCGCGTGAAGGTGGCCGGGGTGATGCTCAACATCAGTACTCATGAGAGCGACCGGGTACGCATCGCCGCCACGGTGACGATAGACGCGCTCGTGCTCGACGAGCAGGGCAATACGCTCACAGACGGCCGCCGCCCGGTGGAAACGGCCATCACCGACTATCTCAAAGGCATAGCCTACGGCGGCACGCTGAACAAGACCCGGCTCTTGCAGGCTATGCTCACGGCAGAGGGCGTGGAGGATGTGGAACTCACGTCGGTGGAATATACCACAGACGGCGGGGTGACATGGACCGCGCTCACGGGCAACAACTACACCGGGGTGAGCGGCAGTTACACCCCGGAGGACATAACGGGAGGACTGACGTATGTGGTATAACGTAGACCTGCGGCGGCTGGGCGTGCAACTGCTCCCGCCGATACTGAGAAGCAGGGCCATGGCAGCCCTTGTGTACTGTCTGACCACGCCGATACGGTGGGTGCTGGCGCAGTTTTCCGCATGGCGCGAGCAGACCGACGAGGCGCTCGGCACCAACGCCACCGTGGCCTCGATAGAGGCGGCGCTCAACCGGCTCTTCTTCCTGCGCTACCGGCAGATCTATATCGAGACCCCCGACTGGGAGGAGCGCGCCACTACGCTCTATCTGCAACAGGAGCGGCAGGCCGACACCTACCTGCGTATGGCGAGCGAAGAGAAGCCCGTCTATATGGTGGAGGCCGCGGAGGACGTGCCGGAGGTGAACTTCACGGTGATGGTGCCCACCTTCCTGTGCACCTCTACCGAAAGCCGCACGGCGGATGAGTACGGATGGCGGTATCTGACCCAAATCAAACAACTGCTCGACAAATACAAACCCGCGGGACGTACGTACCGCATAACACTATACGACTATGAATAGAATGGAATTCAGCGAGGGCGGACAGCCCGTATACCTCGACGACCTCGAGCGGATGCAGACCAACATGGTACGACTCATCATCTCACTCTTCCCCCTGACCAACGGCAACAGCGACATGGCGGTAGACGAGAACAAGGTGAAGGACGTGCGCAATGCCACGGTATGGGCCACGCCGCGGCACATGTACGGCAACGGCGATGCCGTGCCCTACATGCTGCAGGCCCACAAACTGCTGACCACCGACGGCAAGGTGTACGATGTGGAGGAAACCGCATTCGGCGACAACGAGGGCAACCCGATGGACGGCTACTACGTGATGAAGGAGGCGACGGCGGAGACGCGCACCTTCGAGGACGGCACCGAAAGGGCCGTGGTGAAGAGTTACACGGCGACGATCGTACCGAAGGCGGAGAAACCGACCAGCGGCACCTACATCGCCGTGGCCGACGTGCCAAGCCTTGACCAGATGCAGGCGCTGCTGCCCTGTCTGGACATCTGCAAGCAATACATGAAGAACGAATAAAAAGACCGACTGACACATGGACACGATATACAACCTGCAACAACGCGCCGACACTCTGCGCAAGAAGACCGAGACCGAAAGCATCACGCCCGAAATGGTGGGCGGACTGCACGCCGACACCCTCGACTATCTGGCCGACATGGAACAGAACCTCGACGGGACCGGCGTGCATCGCGTATACAAGACCTACGCCGCCATGACCGCCGAGGGCGAAGCACCGACCGGCACCAACGGCAAGGCCCTGCGCTACGGACAACTCGTGGCCGTATACGATGCCGGCTCCACACAGGCCGAGAACGGCAATATCTACGCCTGGCAGGGAGGTACCGGCACGGAGGCGTGGCTGCTCATGGGCAACAACCTCACCAACATGACCGCGGTGGAGACCGCCATCAAGGAGGAGGCCGCCGCCCGCACCTCTGCCGACACCGCCCTGCAAGCATCCATCGACAAGACCGACCTCGCACTGAGCAACGCCCAGGTCGCGCTCGGCCAACAGATCTCGGCGGTGGCGACCCGCGTGACCACGGCCGAAGGGCAGATCGCGGAGAACGGGACGCAGATCGCGGCGAACAAGGAGCAGTTGAACACCGTTCAAACGGCGGCCGAACAGAACGCGGCCGACCTCAAATCCTTCATCGCCACCAAGGACGAGCCTAACGGTATCGCACCGCTGGACGAGGACTGTCTTGTGCCGAACGAGAACTTGCACGACGATGTGTTCGGCGTGCTGCCCTTCGATGTGACGGTGTCGGGCGTATACGCCGACGGCACGCTGTCGGGCGAGAGCGGCGACGGTGTGGCCTACGACACCACGGCCAAACGATTCTATGCCTACACACAGCAGGACGGGTCGGAACAGCCGGAACGGTACTACAAGTATTGGCGCGGCGATACGCACTACAACGACAACAACAGTACCCCGTACACGGACAAACTCTACCTCAACACCGCCACCCACACCGTCTACCAGTGGAACGGCAGCGGCCTTGTGGCACTCACGTCAAGGCATCTCGTGCTCACCCAAGCCGAATACGACGCGCTCGCAGAGGCCGGAGGGCTGGAGGACG
>CAVFEZ010000085.1:0-8304 GCA_963621665.1 Akkermansia muciniphila
TTGGCACCCCGTTTTAGGGGCATATTCGGCATGAGGGACTTTTTCAGTGCCCTCAGTATAGGATAGGGGTTTACCCCTATCTCAACCAGTATAACAAAACGTTGCCCCTGTAGGGGGCGCAGATTTCAACCATTGCGAAGATATGGAATTATGCGCCCCTTACAGGGGCTACTTGTTGGGTATGAGCTAAGAAGGTAGGGCTAAAGCCCTACCCTGTATTATGTCGTCCCTACGGGACTTTTTCTCCACCCCAATCATCTGCCCATTTTCCCAAAATTCCACCCTTCCCAAACCCAAATACTACAAAGGCCTTGTACGGTTCGTACAAGGGCCTTGTAGCATCCGTACAAAGGCCTTGTAGCATCCGTACAAGGCCTTTGTAGTATTTCGGGTCGGCAAACGCCTTTCGGGAATACTATTTTGGGAAAATTCAAACATTTTTGCGACAAAACTACACATTTGTAGGAAAGTTTTTATACCTTTGCCGACAAACCCTATACATAAACATCTATACGACCCACACCCCAGGACATTTTTCCGCCGACGCAGCATCATCCCGCGCACCATTTATATACGATATACAGCCCCGTCCGGCCAATAGCCGACAGAACTCCGGTCACAGGACCGCGGCATATATACTATCACCGAAACATCGCCCATACATTTATATATGATAAAAACCTTTACTTCCGCACTCGCTCTTTTGGGCTTATTGGCCCTCCCCGTATCTGCTGACGACTACAAGGGTTCAGCCCCTGCCGACGGCCAGACCTACTATCTCTACAACGTAGGCCGCAAGCAGTTTCTCTCTGCCGCCGACGGACAGATGACCCTCGGCAGCGCACAGACCGCCGTCACCCTTGGCGCATCAGACGCCAGCCACCCGGGTTACTACTGGCTGACGGCCGCCGGACAACGCTTAGGCAGCACCTTCCACGCCGGTGTGCAAGCCGACGGCGAAGCACAGTACGACGAGTGGCGATTTGAGGAAGTGGAGGGCAAGAGCGGTGTCTACACCCTCGCAGGCCGTTGCCGCGAAGCCAACGCCGACCAGTATCTGCTCTTCGACGGCAAACTCGCCCTGCTCGCGCTCGAAAGCATGCAGCCCGGCAGTTACGCCGATGCCCAGTGGCAACTGGTCAAGACCGATGAAATCGGCGAAAACTACGTACTCATCGACGAGAACAGCGAGACCTACACCGCCTCTACGGCCACCAATGCCACCGTACACCTGAAGCACACCTTCACGCTCAACAAGTGGAACGCCGTCTGCCTGCCCTTCGCGGTGACCGCCGCCCAGTTCCACGCCCAGTTTGGTGACGATGCCCGTCTGGCCGAGTTCACCGCCCGCGAAGGCAGTGCCGTCTACTTCACCAGCGTCTCCACACCCGCTATGGAAGCCGGCAAACCCTACTTCATCTATCCCACCAAGGCAGCCACCACCGAGGACGACGGCACCTACTACACGTTCACCAACGTGCCCTCCTTCGAGGAGACGGCCACCGATGTCACCTACGAGGGTACAACCTTCCGCGGCACCTACGCCAAGATCTCCATCTCGGGCAACGACAAGCGCTACCTCTTCTACGACAAACTCTACGGGCTGTACGGCGGATCGACCAAGATCAAGGGTTGCGGTGCCTACTTCACCAGCGATGAGAGCACAGCCGCCCTCACCGAGTGGAAACTCGACCAGCCCACCGGCATCAACACCGTCACCGTCGATGGCGCCCCCACCGATGTCTACGACACCAACGGCCGCCGCGTCAAGACACAGACCCGCGATCTCGACGGTCTGGGCGAGGGCGTCTACGTAGTCAAGGGCAAGAAGATCGCCAAATAACGGCCAATGGCAAATGCCCCTATACGAGTAGAGAAACAAGAGAGAAAAACATACTATTTTTATTATTCACCAAAATCCAATTGCTTATGAAAGTATTCGACTTCAAGAAAAGCATCTTGGCTGTAGCCGCCATCGCGATGAGCCTCACCGCATCGGCACAGAACAAGACCGACATCGTGGAAAGTGGTTATACTCCCGCCGGTTCTGCCTTCTCACACGAGGCCACCATCGACTGGGACAAGCAGAAGGTAGTTGCAACCATCGACCTTACCACTTGCGGCGATTACACCTCTTACGAGAATATCCTCTCTGTAGGTGGCGCCATTTCCGAATGGAACGGCAACTGCTTCCACCTGTACTACACCAAGTACAGCAAGGCACTGCAGGTGAACTTCTGCACAAGTTCCGGCAACCCCATCCGTACCGATGTGTCGAGCATCTCCGACACCGTAAAGATCGAGATTTCCAAGGCTGAAGGTATCACCATCAACGGTGTAGCCTACAACGTGAAGAACGGCAGCACCTCTGCTGACTCTCTCGCAGCCTACGCTGGCCTTTGGGCACTTTCTACCATTCAGGTAGGCGGTTGCCAGGGCAACGTGATGAGCAAGGCTACCTACAACGAGCTGAGCATCACCGACCTGGCCGCTGAGCCCGTAGAGAAGGAAGACACCGTCATCGTCTTCGACGCTTACAGCACCAACAGCTGGTATGAGAAGCCCGAAGTAGAAGGCACCGCTACCGTACACCTCTATCGCGACCTGGACCTCAACCAGTGGTCTACCATCGCCCTTCCCTTCGACGTCGCTTTGGCTGAAGCCAAGGAGCAGTTCGGTGAGGACGCCAAGTTCGGCCAGATCACAGGTGTCGAGGACGGCGTACTGCAGTTCGCCAGCGTAACTGAGGACAGCCTGAAGATGGATGTCCCCTACGTCATCTATCCCACCAAGGCAGCAGCCGTACAGGTAGGCGACAGCGCATTCTACGAGTTCAAGAAGGTCGCTGCCTTCTCTGAGGGCGAAGACTATGTCGACGGTATCGAGATCGGCGAAGAGTCCGTACTCACACCCACCTACATGACTGCCTCCATCAGCGCCGGCATGACCTACATGAAGGACGGTGAGTTCACCACCACTACCGAGCAGGAGACTATCGTTGACGGTTTCCAGGGCATCATCTATCCCATGGATTGGGACACTCCCACAAGCTATCGCCGCTGGGCTCTCGACGGTGTTGAGATCACCACGCCCGATCCCGAACCCCAGCCCGAACCTCAGCCCGAACCCTCCGACACTATCGTTCTGATGAAAGACATTGTAGCCGACGGTACCGGTTTCCTCTACACCCACGATATCGACTGGGACAAGCAGTATGTCAAGGCAGTCATCGACGTGACCACTTGCCAGCGCTCTACTGAGGACATCCTCTCACTCGGAACCACAGCCACCGACTGGACCAACAACATCCACGTATACAGAAAGTCTACCGGCTACCTCACTTCCTTCTGGGACGGCAATGACGGTATGGGCAACAACAACACCGGCGAGTACACTGCAGAAAATCCTGTGACCATCGTTGTCAACAAGGCTGAAGGTCTCGTAGTAGACGGCACCGTGAAGATTGCAGCCGACCGCATGTCCGGCCTCTATGACCTCACCACGATTGCTATCGGTAGCGGCGAAGGCTCCAACCAGCAGTCCTACGCTACCTACAAGAGCCTTGAGATCATCACCATCGAAGATAAGCCGACTGGCATCGAAACTTTGGAGAACGAGACCAAGACCAACTTCAACGTATACGGCATCAACGGCCAGTTGCTCAAGTCGGGTGCTACCGACCTCAACGGTCTGTCTCACGGCATCTACGTTGTCAACGGCAAGAAGGTGCTGAAGTAATCCTGCGCTGACAGAACATTTATTGACCAATATGACAGAAAACATCAAAAAAGTATTTCTGTTGCTCATAACGCTGCTCGGCACCCTGTGTGCCGGCAGCGTTTTTGCATCAGAGAGCAGCACGGAGAACGTGCTGTGGAGCGACTACTCCCCAGGCGGAGCGTCATTCTCCAAGTCGGTGAGCGTCGACTTCACCAAGCAGACCATCACCGCAGTCCTCGACCTGAGTACCTGCAAGAGCACCACCTCCTACGAAAACGTGCTCTCCATCGGTACCGACATCGGACAGTGGAGCACCTCGTCGGCGTGCAACGTCCACATCTACTACACCCGGTCGAGCAATTCACTGCAAGTGAACTACCTCAACGGATCGTCCTACCCGCTGCGCGACGACATCTCCGACATCTCAGGCACCGTCACCATCGTGCTCTCATCTGAAGGACTCACCGTCAACGGCGAGACCCACGGCGATGCCAGCACCCTCGCCGCACTGCTCGGCGAGACCACCGTCACCATCGGCAGCACACAGGGCGACACCCGCAGTTGGGCCACCTACACCAAGGTGAGCATCACCACCGCGTCGCAGTTTGTCACCCCCGCCATCGGCAGCACCTACAACATCTGCCCGGCCACCGACCCCTCGAAGGCACTCGGCGTGAGCACGGGCAACAACGACGAGGCCATCGCCGTCTCGGCCCTCACCACTGGCGAAGGCCAGCAATGGGAGATCATACAGAGTCTCTCCACCACCTTCCCCAACCTACTGAAGAATGTCTACTCCGGCAAAGCCCTCGACCTCGCCGGCACCGGTTCTACCGCACCCCTGCAGTGGACCTCGGAGTATGACTACAACAACACCGCCAACGCCAACCAGGAGTACATCTTCGAGAGCGCCGGCGACAACACCTTCTACATCTACTGCAAGCCCCAAGGGGCATCGTCCAACTACTACCTCGCGCTCAACTCCGCAGCCGACGGTCTGACCAAGACCACCAGCAAGAGCGAGGCCACGGCCTTCGGATTTATCAAGGTCACCTCCAGCAGCACGCCCGACACGGGCGACCGCGCCTTCGACGTCAGCTGGATACAAAACCAGAAGAAGTTTGCCGACCACAAGGAGGATGCCCACGCCACCTTCATCCCCTACGCATCGGTAGAAGACATGAAGGCCGACGCCAACTACGCCCAGCCGTGGCTCACGCCTACCAAGGCCGAGACCATTGCGCTCAACGGCACATGGAAGTTCAAGTATGTGGCCGGAACCACCTCCGGACCCGGTGCCAGCGACTTCTTCGCCGCCGACCTTGACGACAGTGCCTGGGACACCATCCGCGTACCCCTCTCCTGGGAAATGGCCGGCTACGGCAAGCCCGTCTACTGCAACGTGGGCTACGCCTTCCGCAACAACCCGCCCAACGCCAACGTGGGCATCTCCGAGGCCGGTGTGACCGACAACAACGCCACCGGCTTCTACCGCCGCACCTTCACCCTGCCCGAAGGATGGAGCGACAAGCGCGTCTTCCTCCACTTCGACGGCGTATACAGTGCCGCCGCCGTATGGGTCAACGGCAAGTACGTGGGCTACTCGCAAGGCTCGAACACCGATGCCGAGTTTGACATCACCGACTTCGCCGCCACCGGCGACAACCAACTGTCGGTACGCGTCTACCGCTGGTGCGACGGTTCCTACCTCGAAGGACAGGACATGTGGCACCTCTCCGGTATCCACCGCGACGTCTACCTCGTGGCCACCCCCAAGGTATTCGTTTCCGACCACTATATCAGCGCCTCCAGCCTGAGCGACGACGCCACCTCCGGCACACTCTCCGTGGCCCTCACCGTCGACAATCGCGACGCATCGGCCGCCAAGAAGACCTTCGGCGTGGAACTCGTCGACCCCTCGGGCAAGAGCATCAAGACCGGCACCGCCACCTATGACGGCAGCGCTACCTCGACCCTCACCGTCAGCCTCGACGGACTCACGGGCCTCAGCCCCTGGAGCGCCGAGCATCCCCATCTCTACACCGTCATCGTCACCCAGCAAGACGAGAACGGCGCTACCGAGATGGCCTTCTCCACCAAGTACGGTTTCCGCAAGATCACCCAGTCGGGCAACGCCATCTACATCAACGGCAAGCGCGTCTTCTTCAAGGGTGTCAACACCCAGGACACGCATCCCGAGTACGGACGCGCCATCGACACCGAGACCATGCTCAAGGACATCACCATGATGAAGCAGGCCAACGTCAACATGATCCGTACCTCGCACTATCCGCGCCAGCCGAAGATGTACGCCATGATGGACGCCTTCGGTCTCTACTGCATGGACGAGGCCGACATGGAGTGCCACTACAACCAGAACCTCGCCTCCAACTCCACCTGGACGGCAGCCATCACCGACCGTGAGGTACGCATGGTGATGCGCGACCGCAACCACCCGTCTGTCGTCTTCTGGTCGATGGGCAACGAGAGCGGCAGTGCATACGACCTCTCCACCTCCATCTCTACCGTGCGCAACCTCGACAGCCGCATGATACACTACGAGGGCAACAACTCGCTGGCCGACCTCGGCTCGAGCATGTACCCCACCATCTCTGTCGTACAGGGACGCACATCGGGCTACTACGGCAAGCCCTACTTCCTCTGCGAGTACGCACACGCCATGGGACAGGCCGTAGGCAACCTCAAGGAATACTGGGACATCATCGAGGGCAGCACCGGCATCATCGGCGGCTGCATCTGGGACTGGGTAGACCAGTCCATCTACAACCCCGAGAAACTCGCCTCGGGCGAGAAACTCACCGCCGAGAAACTGCACTACTGGGTATCGGGCTACGACTACAACAGCCCGAGCTACGTAGGACAGGGATTCCAGGGCAACTTCCTCAACAACGGTATCATCACCCCCGACCGTTCCTGGACCGGCAAACTCACCGAGGTGAAGAAGGTGTACCAGAACGTAGCCTTCACCAGCCTCAGCGGCAAGACGCTCACCCTGACCAACAAGAACGCTTTTGCCGACCTCTCGGAATATGACCTCGACTATGTCGTACTGCGCAACGGACAGTTTGTAGAGCGCGGCACCGTCACCCTGCCTTCCATCGCAGCCGGCAACACCTCTACCGTGACCCTGCCCTACACCACCGAGACCACCGACGGTGCAGAGTATCTTGTCAACGTGCGCCTCACCCTCAAGGAAGACGCTCTCTGGGCCAAGGCCGGATATGCCGTAGCCGAAGAGCAGTTTGCCCTGACCGACCGTCCCGACCTCGGCACACACAGCGCCGACGGCGGTACCATCGCCGTGAGTGGCAGCACCGTCTCGGGTACGACCAAGGACGGCAAGGCCTTCTCCATGACCTTCTCGGGAGGCAAGATGACCGACTGGACATTCGACGGCCACAAGATGATCGCCGAAGGTCCTGACTTCAACAGTTACCGCGACATCGACAACGACCGCAACATCGGCAGCATCGGCTTCGCCGGATCCTCGTCGACCAGCGTGACGGCCAACCTCAGCAAGTCGGGCGAGACAGCCACCATGTCGATGAAGGGACAGGCATCCAACTGCTCCTACACCATCGACTATACGTTCTACGCCGACGCTACGGTCGACATGAAGGTGACGTTCACCCCGAGCGGAGCCACCCGCCGTATAGGTCTGGGTATGGAGTTTGCCGCCGGACTTGAAGACGTGGTCTACTACGCCCGCGGTCCTTGGTCGAACTACGTCGACCGCAAGACAGGTTCCTACCTCGGCCGCTACACCACCACCGTCGATGATATGGTAGAGGAGATGATACACCCGCAGACCTACGGCGACCACCAGGATCTGCGCGAACTGACGCTCACCAACCCCACCAACGGTCTGTCCGTCGGCATCAAGACCGCCGGCAAGGTAGCCTTCTCGCTCTCCCACTACGACGAGACCGACTGGTGCGGCGAGGGCGACACCATGTGGAGCACCTGCCAGCACTGGTACGACCTCACACGCCACGACCAAGTGTTCGCCCACTTCGACTACTGGCAGCGCGGTCTGGGCAACAACTCCTGCGGCGGCGACTCCTGCCTCTCGCAGTACGTCTGCCCCACCAGCGGCAGTTACACCTACACCCTGCGCCTCACACCATCGAGTGCGGAAGAGTAAGAACGAATGAAATAGCCAACAATAAAAAATCCCCGGGGCAACACGCCCCGGGGATTTTTTATTGTTGGTATCTGGTAAAAGCCTAAAAAAACTATTGGTGTCCGGTAAAAATATCGCAACATGCGAGTCCTGTAGGGACGACAGACTATAGCGTAGGGCGTGAGCCCTACGTTTTGATAGGATTATCAACAACGTGCCCCTGTAAGGGGCGCATAACTCAATATAATATATACAGGGGAAATATCAAGAAATTAAAAAAGAAACAGTGCCTCTGTAAGCCGGGTTTTGTACGCCGCAACGGGTTGCGGCGGTCCCTGTCATTTATCTACTCCGCAGGTCACCCTACGGCTCTAGCGTCCTACCCTCCTGACTTCGTCAATGCGTCACCCAAATCACAAATTGTCTGTTGCTAGTCTGAA
>CAVFEZ010000086.1:0-8167 GCA_963621665.1 Akkermansia muciniphila
TAATGGTATGCCGACATAGGGAGATTCAATATAGGGCGGGTTTTTCAGTGCCCTCGTATTATATCGCCCCTACGGGGCTGCTGATTGGCTGCGTCCTTCTCTATGCCGCTTACGGATTGTATCTCACGAAAGCCTCCATAGCCTCGTAGCAGGCGAGACCGAGTTTGTGGTAGAGTTCGGCGGTGCCGTGGTTGCGGTCTTCCGAACGCTGCCAGAAGAGGCGCTCGTCGTTGCCGAGGAAGGGTGCGCTCTCCATCTGTGAGGAGTGCTTGAGGATACTATTGCGCTTGCCGCGGAGTTCTTCGGGGCTCATCGGCACGCACATCTCGATATTCTCGATTTCCCACTCTGCCCATGCACCGCGGTACATCCAGATGCGGCAGTCGTCGAGCCAGGCTGCGCCGGCCTCCTTCTCAAGGTCGATGGCGGCGAGCACGGCATCGGTACACTTGCGGTGTGTGCCGTGGGGGTCGGCAAGGTCACCGGCCACATAGATCTGGTGGGGCTGTATCTTCTGGAGCAGGGCGCGGACAATCTCCACGTCCTTGGCCGACATGGGGAGTTTCTCGATCTTGCCCGACTCGTAGAAGGGCAGGTCGAGGAAGTGTACATGGTCGAGAGGAATGCCGTTGTAGGTGCAGGCGGTGCGGGCCTCGCCACGGCGGATCAGTCCCTTGATGGTGAGGATGTCGCGGGTATCGAAGTCAGAGGCGGTCTTCTTGGCGAGGAACTCCTTGATCTCCTGATACTTGTTCTTGATCACCTCGTCGCCATTGCCCATGAATAGCTGGTTGAAACCGTTGATGAAGTGCATGAAGCGTGTCACCTCCTCGTCGCCCACGGCGATATTGCCTGAGGTCTCATAGGCTACATGTACGTCATGACCCTGCTGTACCAGTCGGCGGATGGTGCCACCCATAGAGATGACATCGTCGTCGGGATGGGGAGAGAACACGATGACGCGCTTGCAGGCGGGCTCTGCACGCTCGGGACGGTAGGTATCGTCGGCGTTGGGCTTGCCGCCGGGCCATCCGGTGATGGTGTGCTGCAGGTCGTTGAAGATCTTGATGTTGCAGTTGTAGGCCGAACCGAAACGGGCGAGCAGGTCGCTCAGACCGTTCTCGTTGTAGTCCTTGTTGGTGAGTTTGAGGATAGGCTTGTCAGTGACTTGGCAGAGCCAGACGACTGCGGCACGGATGGTCTTGTCGTTCCACTCGCAGGTGGTCACCAGCCAGGGGTGGATGATACGGGTGAGTTTGCCGGCAGCAGCGAGGTCGACAACGACGTGGGCGTCGTTGTGGGTCTGCAGGAAGGAGGCAGGGATGGCATCGGTGATAGGACCTTCTACGGTCTTCTCGATGATGTCGGCCTTCTCGTCGCCCCATGCGGTGAGGAACACCTTGCGGGCGGAGAGGATGGTGTGGATACCCATCGTGATGGAGCAGGGAGGAACGGGCTCCTGCGAAGAGAAACTGTTGGTCATCTCCTCACGCGAGGTAGAGTCAATAAGGATGATGCGCGATGTGGTGGTCAGACCGCTACCCGGCTCGTTGGTGGCGATATTGCCGATACGGCCGATACCGAGCAGCATGATGTCGATACCGCCGTGCTGCTGTATCTGCTCCTCATAGTGGCGGCAGTGCTCCAGGACATCTTCCTGGGCGATGGTGCCGTCGGGTGTGAAGATATTTTCGGGCTTCACGTCGACGTGGTCGAGCAGACGCTCACGCAACTGGTGGATGCTGCTGTGCTCGCTGTCGGCACGGAGGGGGAAATATTCGTAGGCGTTGAACACAACTACATTGGAGAAACTCAGTCCGTTTTCCTTGTGGCGGCGTATGAGCTCGGTATAGACGGGAGTCAGCGACTGGCCGGTACCCAGACCGAGCACACAGGTGCGTCCGTCGTTGTTCTTGCTGCGGATGGCTTCCTCTATGGTATTGGCGATGTCCTGCACGCCTTCTTCTACCTTGGGATAGATCTCGGTGTTGATTTTCTCACAACGCGTGATCTCAGAGCGCTCTACTGCCGTGCGGGGGCGGTAGTATTGCTCGGGAATCTTGTTGAGCACGATCTGTGAACTAAGATTCATTTTCATAATTGTAATGTTTTATAGGTTTTTGTATATGTTTATTTTGTTCGTAGGTTTGTTGTGGAATGGAACCAACCACAGCAGGCAGCGGTGACACCGTCATGGCCGGTCTTTCCTGGCCGTACCCCACCGCGAGGGCCGGGCACCCATGGTGAGCACCAATTCGCCTCCGCGGGCAATGTCGGCGTAGTCGATGTACGACCGGGTATAGGGACGGCCGTTGAGCGTGGCCTTCTGTATATAGATATGGCCGGCGTCTGCACCGACGGTTTTCACCGTGAAGGTGCGGCCCTCGCCGACACGGAGCGTGGCCTTGGCGAAGAGCGGACTGCCGATGAGGTAGCGGCCCGTGCTCGGGTGTACCTGATAGAGTCCGACGGAGGAGAGCACATACCAGGCCGACATCTGGCCCACATCCTCGTTGCCGCTGAGTCCGTCGGGCAGGTCGAGGTACTGCTCCTGCATCATCTGCCGCAGACGGGGGAAAGCCTTGGCGGGTTGTCCGGCATAGTGGTAGAGGTAGATGGCATGGTGGCTCGGTTCGTTGCCCTGGGCGTACTGTCCCACAAAACCGGTCACATCGGGTGCCACCTCGGTATCCTCGGGTGTCTCGGTGGTGAAGAGCGAGTCGAGTTTGGCCACAAAGGGACGCTCGCCGCCGAAGAGGGAGATCAGTCCGTGTACGTCGTGGGGTACAAGGAAGGTATACTGCCAGGCATTGCCCTCGGTATAGTCGTTGTCGTCGTAGCCGGCATAGAAGGGATTGAACGGGCAGCGGAACGCACCGTCTGCCGATACGGCCCGCATAAACCGGGTGGCCGGATCGAAATACTTGCGGTACGACTGGCTGCGGCCGTGGAAATAGTCGGCATCGTCGGCCTTCCCCACAAGCGTGGCCACACGTGCGACGGCATCGTCGGCGAGGCAGTATTCGAGGGCCTTCGACACCGTGCATCCGGTGGTGTCGCGGTCGAAGGGGATGTATCCGCAGGTACGGAGCAGGTCGAGCGAGCGGTCGGAGCGCATCATCGACGCACGCATGGCGGCATAGGCATCGTCTTCCTGCCCCTGACAAAAACCTTTGAGCACAAGGTCGCCCAGCACGGGGACACAGGGCGAACCGACCATGCAGTCGGTCTCGTTGCCCCAAAGGTGCCAGACGGGCAGTTTGCCCTGCTCGCGGAAGATATCCATAAAGGTACGCGCAAAGTCGCCCTGCATCTCGGGTTGGATGAGGGTCAGGAGCGGATGGGCGGCCCGATAGGTATCCCAAAGACTGAAGGTGGTGTATACGGTATGGTCGGTGCGGTGCACCTCGCCGTCGGCACCGCGGTAGCAGCCGTCGACATCGGAGAAGACCGAGGGGGCGGTCATCGTGTGGAAGAGCGAGGTATAAAAGATGCGGAGCGTACGGTCATCGGCACCGCTGACGGCAATACGCGAGAGTTGGCGTTCCCAGACATCCGATGCACGGCTGACGGCGGCATCGAAATCCCAACCGGGCAGTTCGGCCTGCATATTCTGCTTGGCATGGTCGATATCGACGGCAGAGAGGGCCACCTTGACCATCAGCGGCTGACCGTCGCCGACAACGGCCAGCACGGCCCGCGCAAAACTGTCACGGCGCACGACGGTGACGGGGCGGGAGAACTCCATGGAGAAATACACGCGGCGGTCTTTGGCCCATCCGCTCGTGCGGCGCAGTCCGGTGAGGCGCGTGGGCGACTCTGCAGTGAGCAGACAGTCGGTCATGCGGGCATCGTCGATACCCTCATTGACCCCCTGCCGGAGGTCGAGCGTGAGCAAAAGGGTGTCAGACGGTGCGGCGTAGGTGTAGCGGTGGAAACCCACCCGCTGCGTGGCGGTGAGTTCTACCTTTACGGCCGGACGACGGAGGCGCACACTGTAGTATCCCGGCCGCACCTGTTCGTCGGCATGGGTAAAGGCGGCGGTGCGCTGGTCGGGGTCGGCGACGGGCATGACCTGCAGGTCGCCAAGATCGCCCACACCTGTTCCGCTAAGCCGGGTATGCGAGAAACCGGTCAGCTGCGTGCCGGCGTAGTTGTATCCCGAGCACCAGTCCCATCCCTCGACGGGCTGCACGGGGCCGAGCTGCACCAGTCCGAACGGCACATTGGCACCGAGGAACACATGACCGTGTCCGCCGGTTCCGATATAGGGATCGACATACGAGACCAGATCTTTCTGACGGGCTGACACGCCAAGACAGGCGGCCACAAGAATGACGGTCGCCAACAGGGTACGGGAAGCAAGGTTTGGTCTCATAAAGCGGTTTCTAATCGTGTGCAAATATAGCAATTTATATCCTGCAAACGCCGCACAGAGGGGATGTTTTTATATTAAAAAAGATTAAGTACCGTGCAAAGTGTCACAACATTGGGCAGTCTCAAAAAAAATGTGTATGTTTGCAACAAATTTGTGCCGGCTCCCCCGGTACGCATCTACATCAACATCATCAACAGACACAATACATGAAGACCATCAACGAAGCCCAGGAAGAGGTCATCGAGGAGTTTTCCGAGTTTACCGACTGGATGGACAAGTACCAGATGCTCATCGACTTGGGCAATGATCTCGAGCCGCTCGACGAGCGCTACAAGACCGAGCAGAACCTCATCGACGGCTGTCAAAGCCGCGTATGGCTGCAAGCCGACTATGCCGACGGACGCATCACCTTCACCGCCGACAGCGACGCGCTCATCGTCAAGGGCATCATCGCCCTGCTCATCGAGGTGCTCAGCGGACACACGCCACAGGAAATACTTTCTGCCGACCTCCATTTCATCGGTGACATCGGACTGAAAGACCACCTCTCCCCCACCCGTTCCAACGGTCTGCTGGCCATGGTCAAGCAGATACGCATGTACGCCCTCGCTTACAAGACAAAGGAGGAAGAGGCATGAACATCTGCGTATTCTGTTCGGCCAACGCCAACATCGACCCCGAATATTTCGAGCGCACCCGGCAACTCGGCCAGTGGATGGCCGGGCAAGGCCACACGCTGGTCTTCGGCGGATGCAACATGGGACTGATGGAGTGCATCGCCCAGTCTGTACACGAGGCCGGTGCCATGACCGTGGGGGTGATACCCAGCATCATAGAGAAGGGCGGACGGGTGTCCGACTATGTCGACGTGAAGATACTCTGCGACAATCTCAACGACCGCAAACAACTCATGATCGACAAGAGCGACGCCTTCATTGCCCTGCCGGGCGGTATCGGCACGCTCGACGAGATCTTTTCCGTAGCGTCCTCGGGCACCATCGGCTACCACAACAAACCAGTCATTCTCTACAATGTCGGCCACTTCTGGGACACCACCATCGCCCTGCTCGACGACATGCAGGCACGCGGCATGATACGCGGACAGTGGCAAGACCGCATACATATCGCCGAAACGACCGATGAAATCGGCGATTTTTTGAAGTAGCACACCGTGCGCTCACCTATACAATAAGCCCGGAGCAGGAGTTTTCTTCTTGCCCCGGGCTATTGCGTTTAGTGACGGTAAAAAAACAACTTGGTACGATTTGAGAACTACGAAATACATATTCGAACGGTTGTCCGACTCATCTTTTTGGCTGTTTTCGCCTCTTTCATCGGTCACATAGCCCGCTATGCTCCCTCTTCAAGAGACAAAAACATCTCAAAAATATAAGCCGCAAATCGTATCAATTTATTTTTTCACCGTCACTTACAGAGAGATTTTTGCCGATTTCATCGCATCATTTCAGCGTGACCACCATCAGCGCACCGTCCTTGGTGTACTTCGCGGCTTCGGCTGACCCTGCCTTGTAGATGTTCACTTCCTTGATCTGTGCGGAAGGTATCGACTTCATCTTGACCGACGACATCACCTTGCCATCGACAAGATAGACTATCGGGTCGCTCTCACAGGCTTTGGTCACAATGCGGATCACGCCTCCGGCCGCCTTCTCGCCATAGGCTGCACAGACCACGGGGTCTTTGAAGACATCTATCGAGCGGATATCGCTGGGGGAGATATCGGAGATCTTGACATCCTTCTCCTCACCGTCGACGATGATGAGCGGCTTGCCCAGTTTCACGACCTTTGTCTCCTTAGTGACCTTAGCGTTGGCTATGGTCGTGATGTCGTGCGATTCGACCACATGCGACTTGCCGTTGGCAGCCTCGGTGAAGGAATTGTACTTGATCTCATAACTGGTGACGGTCTTGCCGACCAGTTCCTGTCCGGTGAAGTGCTTGTAGGTTTCGCCGTCAATGGTGTACACACGAATAGTGTCTACGGGGGCAGACGCCATTCCCTTTGCAAGGCCTGCGAGAAGCAGGAGGAAAGTGAAGACTGTTTTTCTCATAGTTGTATGTTTTTTAGAGATTGTTTTTTAGTTGTATGTTTTTTTTATTTTTGGTGTCTATCAGTACGTTACAAGTTCGGCCCGTGCACATCCACATCCCCGCCATTACTGTATTCCGCGGTGGGACGGTCGGTATCGCAAAGGGCATAGACGGCCATATCGGAAGCATCGGAGACATCGACAATATATGTTTTGACCCTACCGTCGGCCATAGTGGAGGAGACAAGAAAGGCATTGCCCTTGCGCTCGATGCCGACATTGACACCCGAGGAAGAGGCTACCTTCAGCACGTCGGCAAGATCCACACGGTCCTCGGATGCTGAAGTGGAGACACTGGAAGCCGGTTTGCGGCGATCTCGGGCCACCTTTTGGGGACGCGACGGAACGGGAGCTGCACTTCCGTCCGTTGCCGAAGCCAAAACGGGGGGCTCACTTGGGTTGGCCTGAGAGGAAGAGGTGGTGGTAATGGCCACTGACGGCGACTGTGGGGCAAGGGTGCCGGGGACATCCGACGGCCGCAAGACAAAATAGCCCAACACGGCAACGGCTGCCGCGACTGCACAACCCGTCAGCAGACGGACGCGCCATCGCAAGACAGGATGGCGGACAGGCTGCGCGTGCTGGAATAACAGACGGTCGAACTCGCTGACGCCTTCGGCCGACGGTTCTTCCGCCGGGGGCAACACCCTTCCATCCAAGCCCAATAGCAGGGCGGCAGCCTCACGCTCATCGGCATCTACCGAAGAGGCGGTGCGGTAATAGGCCGTCAGCGACTGTTCCTCCCCGACGGTGGTATCGCCGTCGAGATAGCGGCGCAGAAGAAGGTCGCGCGTCGGCTTGTCGGTCATGTCGTGTGTCATCGTACTTGTATGTTTCATCGTTCTTCTCCTTTCATACTCTTTATCAGGGATCTGCGGGCGGCTGAAATCAAGGTTTTTGCACTGGCCTTGGTCGTGCCGCACACGGCGGCGATATCATCGAGCGCCATGCCCTCGCTGCGCATCATCAACATACGGCGCTGGGTGGAAGGCAGGCGGGCGAGACCTTTTTCGAGAGCGTAGTGGAGCGCCTCATCCCTTTGGCGTGTTTCCGCTGCCGCGGGGACGGCGATGCGCACATTGTCGAGCGGCGCGGCCGACAGTTCTCCCCGACGGTAGAGATCGACGCAGACATTCTTGGCGATGGCGACGGCCAAGGCTTCCACATCACGGTAGCCGTCGGCCTTGTCGCCCATGCGCCACAGTCTCAGCAGAGTCTCCTGCGCCACATCGTCGGCCTGCTCGGCCCGCTCCACGGCAGCGAAGAACCGCACGGCAAGGGCGGTGATCTTGGGGCGCAGGCGTGTAGCCAACTGTTCGAAATGTGCTTTGTCCATCGGTGATTGCTTGCTGCGTTTCGGGGCGCTTCTATGATAATGACGCACAAAAATACGAAAGGTCAACAAAAAAAACGCCACTTTTTTCAGACACGTTCTAAAAAACGACTTGGTACGGATTGAGAGACATCGTCACTGTCGCAACAAAATATCCACTTTCTCTTTTCCATCGCCCTACCCCATCCTCCCGCCAACACTTTTTTTGACAAAATATTTGGAGAATTGCCCAAAAGACCTTACCTTTGCACCCACAAAACTTATGCGCATACATAAGTTGGGCTTTTAGCTCAGTTGGTTAGAGCAACAGACTCATAATCTGGAGGTCCTAGGTTCAAGCCCTAG
>CAVFEZ010000087.1:0-7737 GCA_963621665.1 Akkermansia muciniphila
CCAATGTCAGCGAAAAGATAGACATCACACGCTTCTGGAACTGGAAAGACTCCGACATCGACCATGCTACGCTCGACTCCAGTTACCTCAGCACCAACAGTCTGCTCAGCAGCGCCAACGCCAATGCACCGACGGTCGCCATGCCGACGCAGGGCGCAACGCTTCCGCAGCACGTACAGACGGCCGGCATACTCTCCGCTCTGGCCAAGTCGCCGCAGTTTGCCGATGCGCTTGCCGGCATAGATATGCGCGAACTGCTCAAGAGTGCGGACACCAACACCGCTACGGGGCGTGACAATATAGTGAAGGCAAACTCAGATATGGTCAACACGGCCGTCAAGACTGCGGGCACTATCGTCACCTCACTGCTCGGTGCCAAATCGGGCAGCGGTGAGACCAAGAAGGAGGAACCCAAGAAGGGGGAAGAACCCAAGAAGGATGACAAGGCCCAAACAGACGACAACCAGAAGTGCGAGGATACCTCAAAGACCGAGGAAACCTCAAAGGCTGACGACGCCGACAACAATGCGTGCAGCAGTCCGTCGTCTGAAAAGTCTGAAAGTCAGTCGGCAGCCAAGGAGTAGATTTTCTGCCCTTGCCCCAGAAAGACCATAATATATGAACCCATAAAAACAGCGAAAAATATGAACGAGGAGGCTATCAACAACCTGTTGTCTGTCTTGGCCGACGTGATACGGTCGGAGTCGTCGGAAGAAATGAAGGCCCTGCGCCTACGGCTGGTGCAACGCATCATCGACGAGACACAGACAGTGACGCCGCGTATGCCGGCACCGCTCAATATCACGGAGATAGGCGGATACTACAATCTGCTGAACAGTATCGGCCAGGAGACCGTCACAATGAGAAAAAGACTGATCGCCACTGCACTGGGCCTGCCCATGGAGTGACACTGAAACACTGAAAGAGAATACAAATTCGCAGACTGGAGGCCGCGCGGCGGCTCCGGGCGAGGGGGAGGAACCTCTCGACCTCCCGGGTTCGACTCCCGGGGCGTATCAGGGCCGAAGGCTGCGGCCGTTGACAATGGAAAATGTGAAAGGAAAAGGAAGCAAGTAGGTGGACTGAGAAAACCCGATGGGGGGCATAGAAGCGAAATCTCTCACGCTGATGCTGATAGGCTGGTGGGGCGGAGACCATATCTCCGATTCTCGCAGAGCGTCAGTCAGAGGCAGGCAGGACAAATTGGCTATCCTTCACGTGCTGAAAGCCAGGACGAAAGCAGGACTGACACCGTAGTTTGAATGTAACGTGAAGCACTGTCTGGCAAGATAGCAAGGTTAGCCTGACATCAATGGAATGGAAAGGAATGTGAAACGAGAGGGAGGACGCTTACCCTACGCATCGTGAAAAGGAAAGCTCGAACGTGAAATGGAACAGACGCTGAAGTACTGCGTGCAGCGGTGGAGGGTGTGTACACAAAAAGGTTGTGGCGCACCCTCCTATTTTTTTATCGCCAATGATATATTTCCCCCTTTTGCCGCATTTTCAGCGAAAAGCACAATGTGGCCAGTCGATAAGCCGTGGAAAATCCGTAATTTTGCGGTGCGGCATCATTTTGATTTTCCCCATCCATACTATGCAGAAACCCATCACCACGCTCCAGTCCCTACGCTTTGTCTTTATCTTTCTGGTTTTTCTCTCGCACTTGCCTTCCGGCTTTGAGATGGGCGGCGTGTGTGGCGTGTCTTTGTTTTTTGTGCTGAGCGGTTTTGTACTCTCCGAAGGGTACGGCCAACGTGTGAGGGCGGGGCAGCTGCGTTGGCGCACGTTCTTCTTTCGCCGTTGGGTACGGGTCTATCCCCTGCATCTGCTGGGCGCACTGCTCTTTGTGGTGGCCTATCGCCATCATGTCAATCCGTCGGACTGGCCCTATGCGGTATGCAATCTTGCCCTTGTACAGAGTTGGGTGCCGCTGCACGACTGCTACTTCTCGCTCAACGGCGTATCGTGGTTTCTCTCCTCTATATTGCCCGCCTACGCCCTGTTTCCCTATATCTGGCGGATGGTGAATGGCTGCCGGTTGAGGACGGCACTATCCGTTGCCGCTGCCATCGTCGGTATATATGTGGGTGTGGTGGCGTTTCTGCCTGACGCGGTGACAGAGGCTTGGCTGTACGTCTTCCCTCCTGTGCGGCTCCTCGATTTTGGCCTTGGCGTGTTGGCGCACCGTGTCTATCGGTGTGTGCAGAATTCGGGCGGACTGCGCCACGCTGCTTTGTGGGAGTGGCTGCCCGTGGTTTTGTTTGCAGGCAATGTGGCCGTTTCGCCCTGTCTGCCCGAACGCTTCTTCTATGTCGCGCAGTTCTGGCCGACGGCGGCGGCCGCCATCCTTGTCTTCGCTTTGGCCGACGGCGCTTGCGCAGGATGGCTCACCAAGTGTCTCCGCATGCGCTTCATGGTGGTGCTGGGCAGTATCAGTTTTGAGTTCTACATGCTCCACAAGGTACTCATGGAAACCATCGTCTATCTCTTCTTCCGACTGCATATCGTCCTGCCAGACGGTATACAATATGCAGTGGCGTTTCTTGTCATCCTTCCGTTGTGCTGGATGGTGAAGCGTATGCTGGGCGCACTGACGTGCCGTATGCTCCGCTGACAAAAGGATACGATGGAGTGGGTGTATTGGCGGAAACTGCATCCGGGTGCGGCAAAAACACGGAGTATCGTTTTGCACTATACATGATTTTGTCTATATTTGCAACATGAAACAAGTAAGACCGAAGAAAAACCTGGGCCAGCACTTCCTCACCGACCTCGGCATCGCCAAGGCCATCGCCGATACGGTGGATGCCTGTCCGGACATTCCGGTGCTCGAGATAGGTCCGGGTATGGGCGTACTCACACAGTTTCTGACCACCAAGGACCGCGAGGTGAAGGCCGTGGAGATTGACACCGAGTCGGTGGCCTATCTCAGTGAGGCATTTCCTGCGCTGCGCGAGAACATCATTGGCGACGATTTTCTGCGCATGGACTTGACGACGGTCTTCGGCGGGCGGCAGTTTGTGCTTACCGGCAACTATCCCTACGACATCTCGTCGCAGATCTTCTTCAAGATGATCGACAACCGCGACCTCATACCCTGTTGCACGGGTATGATACAGCGTGAGGTGGCTCTGCGCATGGCTTCAGCCCCCGGTTGCAAGGCATACGGCATACTCTCGGTACTCACCCAGGCATGGTACGACGTGGAATACCTCTTCACTGTCGACGAGCATGTGTTCAATCCGCCGCCAAAGGTCAAGAGCGCCGTCATCCGTATGACGCGCAACGCTACCCAACGGCTCGGTTGCGATGAGCAGCTCTTCCGCCGTGTGGTCAAGACCGTGTTCGGTCAGCGGCGCAAGATGCTCCGCGTGAGCCTGCGCCAACTCTTCCCCAGCGGAGCCTCAGACGAATTCTACACCCGCGACGTGATGACCCGCCGTCCCGAACAACTCTCGGTGGAAGAATTCGTGGACCTGACCAATCTGGTGGCCGCCGAGATGCAACGGCAATAAAGCGTCTTCTGATCCTACCCCAAGTGACAATCCTTAGTATCCGAAACTAATACAAGAAATATTATGATCGACGTAAAAGAAACCCTCAACGGCGCTTCCGAGCGCATGGAGATGGCCGCCCTCTACCTCGAGGAACAACTCGCCCGCATACGTGCCGGACGTGCCAACGTGGCCATACTCGACGGAGTGCGGGTGAACTCCTACGGATCGATGGTGCCGCTCAATCAGGTGGCCAACGTCTCCGTACCCGACGCCCGTACCATAGCCATCCGTCCGTGGGACAAGAAGGCTATCCGCGATATAGAAAAAGCCATCATGGACAGTGACGTAGGCATCACGCCCGAGAACAACGGCGAAATCATCCGCCTGGGCATACCGCAGCCTACCGAGGAACGCCGCCGCGACCTCGTCAAGCAGTGCAACAAGATCGGCGAGAAAACCAAGGTCGAAGTGCGCAACGTGCGCGGTGAGATCAAGGACAAACTCAAGAAGGCCATCAAGGACGGACTCTCCGAAGACCTCGAGAAGGATGCCGAGAACGATCTGCAGAAGGTGCACGACAAGTACATCAAGAAGATTGATGAACTGCTCGATGCCAAGACTCAGGAAATCATGACCGTGTAAGTCACGGACACAATACAAGGAAGAAAAAGCAAAATATCATACGCCAACGACGGTCTCCACAGGAGTGAACGTCATCGTGATGCCATCTTGCTTTTCCTTCCTTTTTTTACGGCGGATGTCAGGATATTCCGCCTAACGCCAATTATATATAATGCGTGGACTAGTCATCAAGAATACCGGCAGTTGGTACACCGTCAAGACCGAGGACGGGTCGCTCGTCGACTGCAAGATCAAGGGTAATTTCCGGCTCAAGGGCATCCGCAGTACCAATCCGGTGGCTGTGGGCGACCATGTCGACATTATCCGCAACCAGGAGGGTACGGCATTTATCTCCAATATCTGCGACCGCCGCAACTACATCATCCGCAAGTCGCAGAACCTCAGCAAGCAGAGCCATATCATCGCAGCCAATGTCGACCAGGCCTTCCTTGTCGTCACGGTCAATCATCCGCAGACAAGCACCATGTTTATCGACCGCTTCCTGGCCTCGGCTGAGGCCTATCGCGTGCCGGTGGTGCTGGCGTTCAACAAGACCGACCTGCTCTGTGGCGAGGAACGCCACTATCAGGAGATGATGATGACCCTCTACCGCACCATCGGTTATCAGTGTCTGGCACTCTCGGCCGCTACCGGTGAAGGCTTTGATGCGCTGCCCGACCTGCTCCACGACAAGATCACCCTGCTTAGCGGCAACAGCGGGGTGGGGAAGTCTACGTTTATCAACCGCCTGCTGCCCGGGGTCAACCTCCGCACGGCCGAGATCAGCGACGCCCACAATACGGGCATGCACACCACCACGTTCTCCGAGATGCTCCCCTTGCCCGACGGCGGCTATATCATCGACACACCGGGGATAAAAGGTTTCGGTACATTTGATATGGAACCGGAAGAACTGACCAGTTATTTCCGCGAGATCTTCCACTTCTCCAAAGACTGCCGGTTCAGCAACTGCACCCACACCCACGAGCCGGGTTGTGCCGTGCTCCGCGCCCTCGACGAGCACTATATCGCCGCCAGCCGCTACCAGAGTTACCTCTCCATGCTCGAGGACAAGGATGAAAACAAGTACCGCGAAGCCTATTAATGTCGGCTTGCGGTACTTATATGTTATTCCCCCTCTTCTTTTTTGTTTTTGTTTTTGGGCTTGGGCAACCGTCCCTCCTTGCGCAGTGCTTCGGCGATGATCCACTGCAGTTGGCCGTTGATCGAGCGGAACTCGTCATCGGCCCACTGCTCGATGGCCTCCATTGTGGCAGCGTCTACGCGCAGGACAAAACTCTTTGTCGTTGATTCTTTCTTTGCCATGACATGGATTATTTTCCGTTGGCGGCGGAATTGTCACCGATGAATTCCGGTTGTCCGTCAGCGTAGCGGTGGGTTTCCTTCGGAGAGTGGTCGTACTGATAAATCAGTAGGGCCGAGCGCAGGTACTCGAGCAGCACGAGGACGGATATTCTCAGTCCACTTGCCATGTTGGAGCGTATCGCGTCAGTGCTGAATTCTCCGTCAAGAATGGTAATTGCAGAAGAAATAAGCAAGAATACGACCAGCGTGTTGACTATCGCGTAGGCCGCGTATGCCAGCAGACTGCGGTGATAAAGCCGGAAGGCGCGGCTGCCTGGAGATACGGTGCGCCTTATGGGCTTTGTGCGCAGACGCCAATAGTAGATGCCATAGGCCACCAGTGCTATGCTGATGCCCAGTAGTATCAAGGTGATGTCCGACGACGAGTGGTTGCTGACAATGGCGCTCACCGTAAATACCACCAGCAATACGGCACCGAGAAGGGTCGTAAGGAACCCTTCCGGTTTGGGACTGCACAGAAATTCTACCTCGCGTCGGTCAAGGACGTACTTCCAAATATATGCCTTGATGTTTGTCATCTCTTTTTCCTTGTCGTTTTTATCCTCGCTTAGTGGTGGAGTGTACCGGTGTTGACTACAGGCTGGGCCGACTCGTCACCGCAAAGTACGACGAGCAGATTGCTGACCATGGCTGCCTTCTTGTCCTCGTCGAGTTCCACAATCTCTTCCTCGCCAAGTCGCTGCAGGGCCATTTTTACCATCGAAACGGCACCCTCTACAATCTTTTCGCGGGCGGAGATGATGGCCGATGCCTGTTGGCGGCGCAGCATCACGGCGGCAATTTCGGGTGCGTAGGCCAGATAGTTGATGCGGGCTTCCACTACCTCGATGCCGGCCATGCTCAGGCGGTCGTCGAGCTTGGCCTTGAGTTCGCTGTTGACCTCATCGCCGCCGTTGCGGAGCGTCGTGCAGTCGTGTTCGGTGTCGTTGTCGTCGTAGGCATATTGTCCGGCTACTTGGCGCAGGGCGGCGTCACTCTGCGTCTTGACGAAATTCTCAAAGGCCTTCATCACGTTGGACACGTTGGTGCCGATGGTATTCTGTGTGTTGCTTTGCGCCATGGTTTGGGCATCGATTTCGAACATGGCCTTGTAGGTATCCTTGAGTTTCCATACCAGCACGAGGCCGATCATCACGGGGTTGCCCGTCTTGTCGTTGACCTTGATAGGTTCGGCGTCGAGGTTGCGGGCGCGCAGCGACAGTTTTTTTGTGACAATGAACGGGTGTACCCAGTAGAATCCCACCCGTGTGAATGTGCCTTTGTACTTGCCGAAGAACATCATCACGCGGGCCTCGTTGGGTTCCACTTGCACAAATCCGCACCACAAGACGAGCGTGATGACCAATAGTAGTATACCTGCAACAGCCATTGTGACACCTATTGTGTTTTCCAATATGCATCCCCATACGATGCCTCCTAATGAGGCCAATGTGAGGAGACTGTTGAGGAAGAGCATGGAGAAGCCGTTGAGTGTCTTCCCCTTGAATGCAAATTCTTGATTTTCCATATTGTGATGTTTTTTGAATATAACTTCAAGTGATATTGTTTTGATATCGCAAAGATATGGATATGGATAATACCAAACAAGAAAGCACGCCAAATATTAACGTAATTTAATAGAATGGTGCAGGCGTTTTGTAGAAAAGGTGGGGTTGTGGAAAAGAAAGTGGAGTCGTCGTTGTTCTCTGCTTTGTCCGTATAGGGATATGATTTGTTGTACGGATAATGCTGTTCTCTTTTTGTACAAGGGTCTTGTACGGATACTACAAAGCCTTTGTACAAATCGGCTTCATGGCTCGTTGTACATGAATTTGTATGGACTAAGCGGTTGGGGATGGTGGATAGTACGGTGGGGCGGGTGCTGATAATGAAAAACCCTGCAAGTTGTGCAACTTGCAGGGTTTGTGTTGGGTGCCCGGTGGAACTCGAACCCACGACATTCAGAACCACAATCTGACGCTCTAACCAACTGAACATCCTTTTATTTACAAGGGTTTTGTCTGCCTCACTTTCTATGATTGCGGTGATTTTTTTACAATGGATAAAGAATAATTAACCTGTTGCCCTGTAGTTCTAATTGTGCTAAGTGATGCCATAACTGTAAGTATTTTATTGATGTAATAAATATGTTGTATTTGCAAAGGTAATAATAATGAGATGATGATAAATAGATGTGAGGCAGTTCTGTGATACTAACCTGAATAATTCATAGAAACAAAAAAAGAAGCGC
>CAVFEZ010000088.1:0-7645 GCA_963621665.1 Akkermansia muciniphila
TCTGCATAGACACAACATTGAGTTCCGATTTTTTGAGAAGGACCGAAAAAAATCTGAAGCTGAAGATGCTCTATGAATTATGCAGGTTAGAATACGTAAAGGCTTTATAAATCTAACAAACTTGTGTTGTGAAAACTTACCCTTAGGGTCTATACCCAGTATCTTTTCAATAATCTGTATAAGACCATGCAAAGCCCCCCATAATATAAATGTCCAGTTTGCTCCGTGCCAAAAGCCACTGACAAGGAAAGTCACCATTATATTTATGTATTGGCGAAACGTACTGCAACGCCCCCCCATCGGGATATACACATTCTGTGTCAGCCAACGAGTCAGAGAAATATGCCATCTATGCCAAAACTCAGTAATGTTACCTGCTAAATAAGGGCGTTGGAAATTGTTTACCAATTCAAAGCCTAATAGTTGACCAACACCAATTGCCATAAATGAGTAGCCGGCGAAATCTCCATAGATTTGGAAAGAATAAAGAGTCGCACCTATAAGGCACGATAGACCACTTAGATGCTCATAATTATTATAGATGGTATCCACATAAATTCCAAGTCTATCCGCAAAAACCGTTTTCATAAACATGCCCCATAATAGCCACTTCAGTCCTTGGACGGATTGCTCATATTTGAATGCACGCTTTCTCTTAATTTGAGGTAATAATTCCGATGCCTTACTAATAGGGCCTGATAGTATTTGAGGAAAGAAGCACACAAAAAGCACGTAATTCCACCAATTGTGTTCCACAGAGGTGCGCTTGTAATATACATCTATTAGATATCCAACTGCCTGAAATGTAAAAAACGAGATACCTAAGGGAGCTATAATATTTACTTCTATAGTTTCACTACTGGAGAGACTGGCAAAGGAGCCAAGTACAAAGTTTGTGTATTTGAACACAAGTAAAGGAATAAATGCAAGAAACACACCCGCAACAATCAGATACCGTTTACAACCATAAGCATTTTTGCGCTCAATTAAAATTGCGCCAAAATAAGTGATTGCAGTTACCCAAAGTAACACTAAAGCATATTTAGGCTCCCATTGCATATATAGACCATACGAAATAGCGACCAGTAGATATTTGCTAATTTCTGTTTTCCGGTTTTGTGATATCCATACAACAAAATAATATACAATTAAAATAACAGGAAAGAGCCAAACAAATTGAAATGAATTGAAAACCATAAATAGTCAATGCTTTGTTAATATGTCTGCGCTAAGCACAATTAATTGTCTGTTTCTTGTTGAAAAATATAGCGCAGTTCCTGCTGGTAAGCCAATTCCAAACCGCATGATTATTCTCTTGATTTATGACTCCTTTGCAGAATTATTTTCAAAAGTACTCAATTTTATTGAGAATCGATCGAATCACCTCGTAAAAGGTGAAGAATTACGAAATAAATCCTTTGACGGTTGGAATATCTCCCGTATCATTAGACGGATAAGAGCGTTATGCGTCAGTATTCGGCCTTGAATACTCGAGTCTTTCGGCCCGAATACTATTGTTTTACTCAACTTTTCTGAAGGATTGCGCTGTAAGGGCAACCCTAAGAGCTGTTTGAAGTTCTGCGTAGGTATAGACCTTCAGTAAGACCAAGTGTGTAGACGATTCAACTTTTTATCCTCATGAATATGAATATTAGGGAACAAGCCATACGTTTTTTATCTTGATAGACTTATAAATCGACTTTTTTATGTAAATTTGCATAAGATAGGCTGTATCTCAGCAAATATAAATAAAGGAATAAGATTGTTATGAAACAGACCAAGATTGTAGCCTCAATCAGCGACAGACGTTGTGATGTTGATTTTATCCGCAAGCTTTTCTTTGCCGGTATCAACGTTGTACGAATGAATACAGCGCATGCAACGCCCGATGGTATACGCACAATAATAAAGAACGTAAGAACCGTTTCCCCCCACTTGGCATTGATGATTGACACCAAGGGTCCTGAAGTAAGAACGACAAATGTCGAAACCCCAATCACCTACACAAAAGGCGAGATGGTGAAGATACTCGGCAGACCCGAATGTGACACCACTCACGACATCATAAGTGTTTCGTATGTCGACATTGCAAAAGACGTGAAAATTGGTGACGACGTGCTTTTTGACGACGGTGAGTTGTGCATGAAAGTGATTGCGACAGACGGTCCCATACTTATTGCCCAAGTACAAAACGATGGTGTGTTGGGTGCACATAAAAGTGTAAATGTTCCCGGGGAGCACATAGCACTGCCTGCACTTACAGCCAAAGACATCAGTAACATCGAGTTGGCTATAGAGGAGGACATAGATTTCATCGCCCACTCGTTCGTACGTTCCGCAGACGACGTCAAGGTCATCCAGGATATACTTGACAAACATGGTAGTGATATAAAAATCATCTCCAAAATAGAAAATCAGGAAGGTGTCGACAATATAGATGAAATCATCGACGCCTCATATGGAATAATGATTGCCCGCGGAGATTTGGGTATCGAGGTTCCCATTGAGAAGATACCGGGTATACAGCGGCAGATTATACATAAATGTGTCACAAAGAAGAAGCCCGTAATTGTGGCCACACAAATGCTTCACACGATGATCAAGAACCCGCGTCCGACCAGAGCAGAGGTAACGGATATTGCCAACGCCATCTACTCTAATACCGACGCCCTTATGCTTAGTGGAGAAACGGCAAGCGGCAAATATCCTCTTGAGGCAGTTCAAACTATGGCCGCTATTGCCGAGCAGGCAGAACATGACAGAGCAGCTTTGGGAGACATGGAAATTCCCATGAATGAGAACTGCACTCAAAGGGAGTTCTTGGCCCATGCTGCTATAGACGCAACACGAAAGTTAGGCGTAGCCGGCATCATCACAGACAGTGAAACAGGAGAGACTGCCCGCCATTTGGCTGCCTTCCGAGGGCCGAACCCAATACTCGCAATATGCTACCGAGAGAAAACTCAGCGATGGCTCAACCTAAGTTATGGCGTCACCCCCATTTACCAAAAAGAGCATATGTCGCCCGAGTATATCTTCTCTGCCGCATTGCGTATGCTTCGCCAAAAGGGATACATCACCCAGGAAGACAAGATTGCATACATGAGCGGAAGTATTGGAGAAAATGGCGGCACGACATTTTTGGAAATCAACAAAGTCAGTCAGGTATTTGACCGTTCGTACGAATTCCACCTTCCCCGCACCGCCAAATAATATCTCAGTATTAAGATAAAACATACATTCCGAAAGACAGGCCTGTCTTTCGGAATGTTTATATTCCAAACAATGCCACACAAGAAAGCCTTCAACTTGATTGTACCAGGAAATGCGAAAAACGTGTTATTGCATACATGTTGTGCACCCTGCTCGTCTGCTATCATAGAATGTCTGTTGCAACATGACATTCGTCCCACAATATACTACTGTAACCCCAATATCTACCCAAGGGAAGAATACGAGATTAGAAGGAATGAATGCATGCGGTACGCCAATTCATTGGGCATTGACTTTATTGAGGCTGACTATAACCATGATGAATGGTTAGTAAAAATGCAAGGCCTTGAAAAGGAGCCGGAACGCGGGAAACGTTGCCTTGAATGTTTCAAAACAAGACTACAGGAAACAGCAAGGTATGCAAGCGAACACGATTTTCAAGTCATAACAACGACTTTGGCCTCTTCGCGATGGAAAAGCCTCTCACAAATAGAAAGCGCAGGTGATTACGCCGTATCTCCTTATGCCGATGTATATTGGTGGAATCAGAATTGGCGTAAAGGCGGATTGTCCGAAAGAAGGGCTGCAATAATCAAGGAATACGATTTCTACAACCAACAATATTGCGGTTGCGAATTCAGCATGGAAAGACTGAGAAAGACAACATAGCATTGGCTCCAATTTCGGAGAGATAAAAAATCCATTTACTCCAACCCCGAAAGATTAGAGTAAATGGATATTCATTTAGTTCGCATATTTATATTTATCCTTTGTCTCCTCAACGAGTTTCTTAGCAAAGGAAGACGGATAGCCGGGACGTTCAACTGGTGCGCCAAGACCTGTTTTCGTACGTTTGAAATGTCCGTTTTCTTCAGGTTTAACAACCATATCATTATATTTCACAATAAGATAGGTAGCCAACGTTTTCCACCGCGACAACATCTGCGCGGCTTTTTCATTGCTATAATCGTTGAGCATCTTCAATGCAGCGGACTTGTCCTTTTTATACATTTCCAGTACTTGGGCTTCAAATGCAGGCTGTAATGCCGCATAACTGGCGTCCAAACTGTCACGAACAGCTTTCAAAGAAGGAAACATTTGTTCGTACCGGGGATAAACCATATTGCTGACCCAATTGCAAACCCAAAAGGCATTCTTATCAGAGAAGGTTACATCGTCAGCTCCTGGCGTATTATAACATTCGGGCTGGACAGTATTGCCGCAATAGACCGGGGTATAGGCGACCATATTGGCATCATCATTGCCAAACCAGAGCACACCGCCAATTTCCCTCGGTAGCCACGAACGCATTTGGGAAACAAAAGTGAAGGCACTTTGCTGAGTACTGATGGGACGCTCGTTGATGTACTTGACACCATTTACCTTAAACACCAGAGGAGACGGTCTGTAGGGCATCTGCCATATTCCGCCACCAATATCAGTGCTGTCTATAGCAAGAGCGGTCCCCTCGTAATGGTCGCGCATGCAATTTTCAACGTCGCGCACACTCAGCTTTTTATTGGGAACAATCCACAAAGGCATATCCTCAGCATTTGTGTCATGTCCCAGCGCCCAGGGCAGATATTTGTCAAACGAATCATCGAAGTGTCTGAAGAAAGACCATACGCGCGCTTCGCAAAAGCGGCGACCTTCAAAGTCGGGACGTGCATAAGCATCCTTAAATGAGAAATTGGAGTCTGCACCTGTATACCATCCTTGTTTTTTTGCATACTTGATGACATTCTTGGAATATAGTACATTCTGCTTGTCGTTGAGGGGGAAACGGCCAATACGGCTTTGGTTGGCATGCGCGCATATCGCATTGTCGGGGATACGGCGAGCCACCCAAACCGCGCTTTTTGAACCTGGTCCCATTCCTACCATCTCCATTATCCAAGCCTCATTGGGGTCGCATATGGTAAAGGTCTCTCCTTCAGAGCAATAACCGTATTGTTCCACAAGAGAGGTCATTACATGTATAGCCTCTCGTGCGGTACGGCTACGCTGAAGGGCAATATATATGAGCGAGCCGTAGTCAATGATTCCTGTTGTATCAATGGTTTCTTCACGACATGTAAATGTCGTTTCGCCAATGGTTACTTGGTACTCATTTATATTGCCAATAACATTGTATGTCTCTTCTGCTTCGGGTATCTCACCATGATATACGTTTGTATCCCAATCGAAAATTTTACGCATCTCACCTTTTGAGTGTCGTGCAGCGGGAAAATGGCAGAGCTTCATAAATGCGCCATAACTGTCAGCATTGTATGAGCACATTACAGCCCCGTCAATACTTGCTTTTTTTCCGACAATTAGGTTTGTGCAAGCATGGCCGTCAACCAAAGCCAAGATAAGTACAGCTAATATTATAACTTTTTTCATCGCTTAGGAGAATATTTATGTCAGCAGGCCTTGAAACTCATATCCAACCCCTTTACCGAGTGGGTCAGTGCACCGACAGATATGAAGTCTACTCCACACTCGGCATAGCTGCGTATCGTATCGAACGTGATACCTCCGCTGGATTCCGTCTCATATTTGTGGTCAATGATTTCAACCGCACGCTTAGTGTCGGGAACAGAGAAGTTGTCCAACATGATTCTATTGACACCGCCACACTGCAGAACTTGCTGCAATTCATCAAAATTGCGGACCTCGATCTCTATCTTCAAGTCAAGTCCCTTTTCCTTGAGATATTCATGACAGCGATTGATGGCATTACTTATGCCACCAGCAAAATCGACATGATTGTCCTTGAGCAGAATCATGTCAAAAAGCCCAATTCGATGATTGGTTCCCCCACCAATCTTTACGGCCTGTTTCTCGAGCATTCTCAGTCCTGGTGTGGTCTTTCGCGTGTCAAGGACTCTTGTACCTGTACCCTGAAGGCGTTCTACATAGCGATGAGTCATTGTGGCAATGCCGCTCATGCGTTGAAGAATATTCAGCATCAGTCTCTCTGTTTGAAGCAAAGAACGGATTTTTCCGGTTACCACCATTGCGATATCACCGACCTTTACTGTTGCTCCATCCTGCATAAGAACTTCTACTTTCATTGTAGGGTCAAAACGGGCGAATACTTTCTTGGCCACTTCAACTCCAGCAAGAATACCATCTTCCTTTATCAGTAGATGGGATTTGCCCATGGCATCTTCGGGAATACAACACAACGTTGTATGGTCACCGTCGCCTATGTCCTCTGCAAATGCGAGGTCTATCAATTTATCCTCTAATTGGTCTACACTTAACATAATACTGTATTTTAAGTTGATATTGTATAAAATTATCTTATTTCCTTCAGACGTGTCCCCCTGTACGATGCATAGGGAATGTTCTGATTGTCTGTATTTATATGTATTGTTCCCGGCAACCATTCTGTTGAAGCTTGTTCTGACTTCAAAGGCTGAATGCCTATGACACGTTCTCCTCTAATAAAGACAACGGAGAACAAAACAATATGGCCGTCCGGCAACAAGATACGATGAGCTGCCACCTTTCGAAAATGGTTCTCCATCATTTTTTCTTTCGTTGGACGTTTCCCCTTATAAGTGGTGTTGCAGAAATTTTCTGTTCATCTATTTTGGGGGACGACAAATTATTATCTTGTACTAAGGTGTCTTTGGCTGTATTGTCTACATCTTTTGACTTGGCTACGGGCTTGATAGCCCTATGCATCCTTATAAAGGAAATGTTTGAAACAATCAACATTTTGAGGGTTGTTGTAGACATATCACCGTTATTGCCAAGAATAAAATATCCGCGTACACGCTTTATTCCCAATTCGTCATCTCCTATTTGCAATTGGTAATGTGAAGTAGAAGAGACATGGAGTGTCTGGGTTGCGATACTATCATTGGTAAATGTTACAGTGAGAACTACTATAGCATCTCGCAGTCCGTCTTGATAAATGTATTGGGTATCAAAATCCAACATTAACAAGTCACCATTGTGAAATGACGTATCTACTTTTTCCTCAAAATAATATTGATTGGTTGCACGATATGGCGAGATGACAAAGGCTCTTTCTCCCGACCAAATATCCGTAGTGTCTGAACTGGATGAAATATTGCCGTATCTGTTAAGTTCGGTTACCGTTGACCCTTGTGCAACAGATTCCTTATTTAGCCGATCGGCCAGCGACACGTATATATCATTTAGCAATTTTGTATGGCGTGTGTAGTACAGCATCGACGAATCGAATTCTGCTACAGTGTATCCATATTTCTTCAGAATGTTGGCCTTATAGGATAATAATGAGAGGGTATCACCGGCGACATTGTCATGAACCTGTATGCCCTCAGCTAGATGATAGTCATACAGGATATCTTCCAATTCGCCCGGCTGTATGTATGCAGATGGAACAGTAGGCTTACAACCAATAAAGGATAGGGCCAACAGTAGAAGTAGTGCCAGGTATTTCATTGCGCAA
>CAVFEZ010000089.1:0-6321 GCA_963621665.1 Akkermansia muciniphila
CAACCTGTCTAAATATAAATTTAAAAATGCGTGGAATTTATAGAACACGCCTATAACAAGTCACGATAACAAGTCATAATAACAGTCATAACAACAATAGGAAATGAAAAACAACAAACCTCTTGTCGCCCACTTGTGCCTGCTCTGCGCCGGCTCTTTTTGGGGACTGATGGCGCCTGTCGGCAAAGAAGCCATGCTGCACGGCATCGACGGCATCGACATGGTGGCCTTCCGTGTGTTGGGCGGAGCCATACTCTTTTGGCTGACCTCCCTGTTCACCGCCCGTGAACATGTGCCGGTGCGCGACATCTTCAAGATGGGGGCTGCGGGCCTCTTCGCCTTGGTGTTCAACCAGTGTTCGTACACGATAGGACTCAACATGACCTCACCGAGCAACTCGAGCATCATGACCACCTCGATGCCGATCTTCGCCATGCTGCTATCCTTCCTCATCCTCCACGAGCCGATCACATGGAAGAAGGCCTGCGGCGTGTTTCTCGGCTGCACCGGAGCGGTGATCATCATCACCACAAGCGCCCAGTCGGGCAATGCAAAGGTGGGTAACATCTGGGGCGACCTGCTCTGCATGTCGGCCCAACTCTCGTTTGCGCTCTACCTGGCGCTCTTCAAGCCGCTGGCGCAGAAGTATTCGCTCTTCACGATGAACAAGTGGATGTTCACTTGGGCTACGGTGCTGATATGGCCGTTTGCCTTCAGTCATGTGGCCGACATCGACTATGCCCACGTCCCGGTGTCCACATGGTGGGAGACGGGCTACGTCATCTTCTTCGGCACCTATCTGGGCTACATCTGCATGATGGTAGGACAAAAAATACTGCGCCCGACGGTGGTGTCCATCTACAACTATGTGCAGCCGGTCGTCTCGGTATCGGTGAGCGTAGCGCTGGGCCTGGCCGTATTCAAGGGCATACAGGCCGTGGCCGCGGTCCTCATCTTCACCGGCGTGTGGCTGGTGGTACGTTCCAAGTCGCGCCGCGACCTGTCCGCCGCCCGTCAATAGACCTTGATGCGGTCGCCCACACGCAACTGATAGTCAGGAGAGAGATTGTTCTTCTTGTAGAGGCTCTTGGTACGCACGCCGTAATACTGGGCAATGGAGTACAGACTCTCTCCGGCCTTCACGACATGCGGACGCTTCTTGTATTTCTTCTCGGCCTTCTTGCGCTTTTTCTTCAGATAGACATACTCTCCGGGTGAGAGTGTGTCTTTTTTGTTGCGCTCGTTGTACTTGGCTATCTTGCGGGCCGAAAGTCCCACTTCCTTGGCTATCGACGTGTAGGTGTCACCCTCACGGGCCACGACATAGTAGTTGTCGTTGTACGAATAGATCTGGTGGAGCGTCTCGCCCGGACGCGCCGGCGTGTCGGCAGTATGACGCTCAAGGAAGCGGTCGTAGGTATTGGCCCTGTCGTACTGCGAAAGCCCGTAGGTCTCGATGATGCCGATGAGACTGTTGGCGTAGTTGGGATTGGTGGCATAGCCGCAGGCTTTCAGTCCCTTGGCCCACCCACGGTAGTCGGTACGGTCGAGCGAGAAAAGGCGGGCGTAGCGGCTGTTCTGCGAGAGAAAACGGCTGTGGTCCTCATAACTCTGGCGCGCATTGTCGTAGGCACGGAAGCACTCTCCGGCCTCATCGTCGTCGTGGTAGGTCTTGCGGCCCGTCCACCCGTGACACTTGATACCGAAATGGTTGTTGCCCCGCACGGCAAGGTCGCTCAGTCCGGCACGGCTTTCGAGCAGGCCCTGCGCCAAGGTGATGCTGGCGGGCACACGATAGCGCAACATCTGTTCGATGGCGAGATCCTTGTACTGGGAGATATAGTTGAGGTAGGCTGTATTTCTCCGCATCTGCGCCACGGCGGTCAGGGTACAGACGGCGAGAAGGAGTACGGCAAGGATTTTCTTCATTGACATTCGTTTTTACAGACTTGATGGTCGACCATCACAACAATAGACGACTATTCGGCCGAGAGGTCGCTCACCATCTTGCGATACATGCTGAACATACGGGTGCGCGAGATGTAACCTATCATGCGGCCGCTGAGTTCGACAATGGGAAGATAGTTGGTGTTCTTGGTCTCAAACTTCTGCATCACCTCCTTCATGGGGTCGTTGACGGTGAGCGTGGCCGGGACGGGGGTCATCACTTGGGCCACGGTGAACTTGCCGTACAGTTCGGTACGGAACATGACGTGGCGTATCTTCGTGATGTCGATCTCCCCGAGCAATGTTCCGGCAGGATTGAGCACGGGTATGAAACTCGAGTGGCTCTTGCTGATGGCATTGACAAGTTGTCCGAGGGTCATTTCGGGCGACACGGCGGTGACGTCCTTCTCGATGACACTGTCGAGGCTCATCAGCGTGAGGGCGGCCTGGTCGGTATGGTGGGTGATGAGTTTCCCTTGGCGGGCCAGACGCATGGCATAGATGCTGTGCGGCTCGAAGATGTTGATGGTCATCACCGAGCAGATGCTCACAATCATGAGGGGCATGAAAAGGTCGTAGCCGTTGGTGATCTCGGCAATGAGGAAGATGCCCGTCAGCGGAGCGTGCATCACGCCGGCCATCACGCCGGCCATGCCCAAGAGCGTAAAATTCTTTTCGGGAATGTAGACACCTATCTGATTGATGTTCCACAGACGGGCGAAAAGGAATCCCGAAAATCCGCCGATGAACAGTGACGGGGCAAACGTTCCGCCGCATCCTCCGGCACCGTTGGTGGCTGAGGTGGCAAACACCTTGGTGAGGATGACGATGGCGATATAGAGCAGTATGAGACTGCCGTGACCGTAGAAGAGGGAGTTGTTGAGCAGCACATCCCAGTCGGCTTCCGTCCGGCCGTTGAGCAGCACGTTGATGGCACTGTATCCTTCGCCGTAGAGTACAGGACAAAGAAAGATAAGCGAACTGAGCATCACGCCGCCCAACAGCAGTTTGGTATAGCGGTACTGGCTGAACCGTGCAAAGACGTTCTCGCACATGGTCATGGCCCGGATGAAATACAGACTGACCAGTCCGCAGCACACCCCGAGGGCAATGCTCGCCGGCACACGCTCCAGCATCCATGCTCCGTCGAGCCGGAAGTGGAAGAGCGAGTCGCTGCCCATAAACACATAGGTGAAACAAGTGGCCGTGACGCTTGATATCAGTATGGGCAGCAGGGATGCCATGGTGAGGTCTACCATCAGCACTTCGAGGGTGAACACCAGTCCGGCGATGGGGGCTTTGAAGATGCCTGCGATGGCGGCGGCGGCACCGCAACCCACGAGCAACATCAACGTCTTGTTGTCCATACGGAAAAACTGGCCGAGGTTAGACCCGATGGCCGATCCGGTCAGCACGATAGGAGCCTCAGCACCCACCGAGCCGCCAAAGCCGATGGTGATGGCAGAGGCGATGACCGATGTCCAGCAGTTGTGCCCCTTGAGCCGCGAGCGTTTCGACGAGATGGCGTAGAGTATGCGGGTGATACCGTGCGAGATGTTGTCCTTGACGATATAGCGCACAAACAGCGAGGTGAGCAATATGCCGACCACGGGAAAAACGAGATAGAGCCAGTTGGAACTCTCGATATGAAACTTGGCAGTGAGCAGATGTTGTATCTCCTCGATGATGAAGTGTAGCACAAAGGCGGCCACCGAAGCAAACAGGCCGATAAAGAAGGCCAGGATGAGTGTCATCTGACGGTCGGTCAGATGGCGTGCGCTCCATTTGGTGATGCGGTCGGCCCACGACCCGGTACTGATTGCGATACCTGCTTCCATGGGCCTCTACTTTCTGATAATGGTCACCTCGCCGTCGACGGTGAGCTTGATGATACTGCTGGGTACATGTGGTTTGTGTTCCTGACGGCGGGTCCAACACACATAGTCGACGGCCTCAAGAAGCTCGGGGGAGATGTCGCAGTAGTTTTGTGCGGCGGCCTCGCCACTGATGTTGGCACTGGTGCTGACGACCGGTTTCTGCATGCGGAAGCACAGTTCGCGGGAGAACGGTTCGCGGGTGATGCGCATGGCGATACTGCCGTCCTCGGCAATAAGATTGGGGGCCAGGCCGTTGGCTCCGTCGAGAATGACGGTGGTCGGCTTGTCGGCCAGCTCCATGATGTCCCATGCCACGTTGGGCACATTGCGCACATAGCGCTGCACGCGGGCGTCGGAGTCGACAAGACAGATGAGTGCCTTGGAGTCGTCGCGGTGCTTGATACGGTATACTTTGGCGACGGCCTCCGCATTGGTCGCGTCGCAACCGATACCCCATACCGTATCGGTGGGATAGAGTATCACGCCGCCCTGTCGCATGACCTCGACGGCTTTTCTGATGTCTTCTTGCTGATTCATTTTTTGGATTGGTGTGTACAGGCGAAAAAATCTCTCTACCTTATATGACCGCAAAAATAATAAAAAAAAAGGAGAGTACCGACTTCGTAGGGATTCGAATACTCACCAAGGCCCTTAAAATTTGGAAATGATTTTCTGTTGCCACAAAAAATCAAATGCTTGACTGATAATTCGAACGTCCTTAAAACTATGGTACACATTATTATATAAATACTCCAACACAATGAGTTGGTGAATGGGCAACAATACGAGTTAAACAAGTTTGTTTAAAACAAGTTTGTTTAAAACTACCATTTTTGCTAACTTTGCACCTAAACTGCATAGACAATGAGAACATACAATGAAGCACCTTTTGTCTTTGGCGTACGCGTAGAAGGCGATACATTTACAGACAGACGTGAGGAAACAAAGCGTCTGATGGCAAATTTCACATACGGCGTGAACACCATATTAATCTCTCCTCGTCGTATGGGAAAAACATCCCTGGTCGACAAGGTTTGCTCGCTCATGGAAAGCGATGGCATTCGCATTGCGCACATCGATGCTTTCGGCTGTCGTTCTGAGGAGGAATTCATCAATGCCTTGGCTACTGCTGTAGTGAGAGCCACCTCTACGAAATGGGAGGAATGGATGAAAAATGCGAAGGTATTCCTCAGCCGTTTCGTACCAAAAATCAGTTTCGGACAAGACCCTATGACTGACTTCTCGCTGTCGCTGGAATATAACGCCAGCAACAACACAACGGAGGAAGTGCTTAAACTCCCCGAAATGATTGCGCAGGCGAAGGGCTGTCGTATTGTGGTTTGCATTGACGAATTCCAGCAGATAGGCGATTTTCCAGACTCACTATCCTTTCAGAAGAAACTGCGTGGAATATGGCAACTGCAAACGCATGTCTCCTATTGTCTCTATGGCAGCAAGAAGCACATGATGGAACAGATGTTCCAAAACGCCAGTTATCCTTTCTACCGCTTTGGCGACCTTTTCTACCTCGACCGCATCAGTGAGAATGACTGGATGGAATACATCATCCAGCGCTTCGAAGTAACAGGCAAGCACATCTCCGCTGATCAGGCACGGACCATCTGCGATGTTACAGAGCGTTATTCGTCATATGTGCAACAACTGGCATGGTTCGTATGGTTGCGGACGCCAGAAGGCGAAACTGCCACGGATGACGACGTACGCTACGGCATTGACCGCCTTCTCGATGCTTGCGAACCGCTCTTTATTCAGCAAACGGAGAGTCTCTCCGCATACCAGATGAATTTTCTTCGCGCCATAGCCAATGGCATACATACAGGATTCACCCAGTCTTCCGTGCTCAACACCTATCGTTTGGGCACGGCAGCAAATATCACAAGACTTCGAAAAAGTATGATAGAGAAAGACATTGTCACCATAACCGCTCCCAAACACGTAGACATCAGTGACCCGATTCTGACTCTATGGCTTAAAGAAAGAGTGTGGAAGTAACTGAGAAATAGATTTCTCCCGCCCCACAATTTTCTCTACTCATCCAGTATTTTGGGCCGAATACTCCAGTGGTTGAGCCCGAATACTTCAGTGGTTGAGCCCGAATACTGGAGTGGTTGAGCCCGAATACTGGAGTCTGCAAGGCCGAATACTCGTGTATTTCGGCCCGAATACTATTTTGATGCGGGCGAGATGCATTGTTTTGCGGGTAAGATTTAGGCGAAGGTGAGGGTTTCCTGCCCGCCTTCGCCTAAATCTGAAATTTGAATAAATAATTATTGGTGTCCGGTAACAATATCATATAATATTGTAATACATTGAATGTCTCCTCATTACAAGGATCTTTGATATTTGTGGCTTACTTTTGACCATTGCACGATTCGCTATTCGCAGCCCCTGTAAGGGGCGAATATTACAGGATAGGGCCTCGGCCCTATCTCTCTTAGGCATTATAAGCGTAGCCCCTGTAAGGGGCGCATAATTC
>CAVFEZ010000090.1:0-6028 GCA_963621665.1 Akkermansia muciniphila
CGAATACTCGAGTATTCCGGCCCGAAGACTGGCGCAATACGGAAAAAGGGGGATACCGGTTGGGGTAAAACGGACCTAAAGGTCAAATGTTTTGAAATACGCGATGGATTATTACTTCTCCTGCAAGAGTTGCCCGAGGAGGAAGGTGGCGTTTTGGTTGCGGGCCACGCCGGGGGTGATGCGGTAGGAATAGGTGACGTCGGTACCCAAGGCGATCTCGAAACAATAGTTGTGGAAACGGTCGGGACGCTGGTCGGCCATGCGCGAGAGTTCCAGATCGTGGGTGGCGATGACACCCGTGACAGCGCAGCGGGAGATATGTTCGAGGAAGAGGCGCGAACCGTTGAGTTTGTCGGCGGAATTGGTACCGCGGAGTATCTCGTCGAGGATGATGAGTGTCGTTTCCACTTGGGAGGTGTGGCGGAGCAGTTGCTTGAGCCGGAGCAGTTCGGCATTGAAGTAACTGATGCCGTGCGTGAGATCGTCGGTGGTGCGCATGCTGCTGAACAGGGAAAAGACGGAAACGCGCAGGCGGTCGGCAAACACCGGCAGACCGTTCATCGCCAAGATATAGTTTACACCGAGTGTACGCAGGAAAGTGCTCTTGCCCGCCATGTTCGCCCCCGTGACAATATAGTAATGACGGTCGGCCAAAGAGAAGTTGTTGCGCACGGCCTTCTCGCCGAGGAACGGGTGATAAAGTCCAGCGGCCTCATAGACCACCGACTGACGGCCGGACAGAATTTCGGCCGTTGCCGTACCGACGGCATTGTGACGGAACACCGCCATCGATACCAAGGCATCCATCCGCGACAAGGTAGACATCCATTTGTCGGCATCGCAGAGAAACGTGCGCTGCCACCGCTGTACGCAGCGCAGAAGAAAGAAGTCGCTGAGCAGGAAAATGTCGAAGAGTACCAGTCCGAGCAGGTTGCCGCGGCGGTCGATGGCCCGGAGCAGACGGTCGCTCTCATGGAACGAGTGTTGCATGCCTTGAATATCTGCGACGAGCGCACGCAGTTCGTCTGACGCCCCCATCAATTGCTCGTCGGAAGCCAAAGTGCTGATATGACGCATCAACCGCGAACAGGCAGAGAACGATTTCTGCAGGCGGTCGACCGCCTGACCGACTGACGAGAGCGCACCGTGACACAGTCCCAACACCATGCCGAGTATCAAGAGGGCAACAAGCACGGGAGCACTGGAAGGAAGAGAAGTGAAGACCGACAACGCAACCAATGCATAGAGCATGGCCAACAATGCCCATGCGGCGGTCAACGCCAACCGGTTGCCTATCCAACCGGAAATGCACACACTCTGTACATCGGTCAACGCCCTTGTCATCGTCTGCGTATCCACCTCCTCACGGATGCCCGAAGCCAAAAAGTCCATGCACCAGTCGGGACGCGAAGCCAAGGCACGGACGGCCTTTTCGCGCTGGTCGACGGCTGCGACATCCACCAGACCGGGGTAGCCGTCATGTCCTGAGAGACACGCTGCGAGATAGTCGCGCCCGCCCGTGGTGACCGTGCGATTGATGCGTTGGAAGAGCGACCCACTGCCGAACACATCCATATCGAAGGTGTAGGGATGACTGGGGTCGATGTACTGTGCTCCGCCATCAAAACCGGAATAGTCGCCTTCCAGTCCCGACAGTTCACGGAGATGCACCGCCAACAGATCCTCCGCCTGGCTGATACGCCCGGAGTTGGCCACGTCAGCCTTTCGGATGATAACATAAGCCGCCAGCGCCACGGCCGACACCACAAACAGTCCCCACCCTATCGAGGTGAAGGTGTAGGCCACGAGCGCCGCAATGCAGAGCAAAAATGAGAATATCTCGCCCGCAACAAGTCCACGGCTGCGATGGCGAAGGCGAACAATGCGGTTGCGCAATTCGTCAGCGCAACCGCCATAGTATGATAATAATTCCGGCTTTGTCATATTTGTCCGTCAAAATTACACAAAACCGGGAAGAACGGAAAATGGCTTAAGTTTTTAAAGGATTTTTTATTTTTTCGGAAGCCGGGCACGCTTGACTATTCTGGAAGCGTGCCCGGCGGCCGAAGGTGCGAGAAGCGTATTACTTCTTTTTCAGTGCTACATATATTCCAGACAAAAGTATGCCGGCGACCCAGCAAACCAAGGTCAGTATACTTCCTTTACTTTCGGGATACGTAACACAGTAGACAGATCCGTACAGAAGGACGTTTCCGAGTAACAATGCGACAAGGTGTGTCCATGTATTTCCACCGTTCTTTCCCACCTTGGATAAACGGAGAACCGTCATACCTATCATGACAATGACACCAGGTATAATAGCAATAGTGGGAGATCCGAAGAGGAAGAACACACAGCAACAAAGCGATACAAAGAACGCAATGGAGAAAGAGAGAAACAATTCTTTCATAGTTTTTTTATTTTGATATGAATATGCCTACATTAACCAAAAGCGCTGCAACGACCATTACAAGAACTCATCAAAAGTATGCCACAACCAGCAGAGGTTTCTTCACATTTGGCGTCTTCACATGAATCTTGTTGCCCGCAAAAATCATATTTTTTATTGCAATGACAAGAAAGAGAGGAAGGATCCTTGTCCTGGTCTGTATAAGATTTTATACTTATTGATCGTTTCTTATTTGCAGAGTATGTCATCACAATTTCGTTACCATTGGATATAATACAACCAATGGTCTCCTTACTCCAATTGAACTCAGATTTTGCTTGTTCTGCCCACTTGTAGAAAAACAAGTCCATCTCGTTTCTTAGGTCATCAGACATTTCATTGTCAAAAATTTCCGGATGGGAAACAACAAAATCATAGGCTTTCTTGATATGTTCCTTTTCAGCCTCTGTCCAATCGAGTGACATCGTCTCCGCCAGTTTTTCCTTCCAAAAATCAAGTTTTTGTTTTGGGGTAAAAACGATGAAAGCCGCAGTTTTCTTCATCTCTGTTGGAAGGGATTTCCATTGCGATCTCTTCATTGAGCGGATCGCGTTCACATTTTCTTTCGCCCAGTTGTTCGTTGCGGCATCGCAGCTATAATTCTCTTCAGAATTTGAGCACGATACCAAAGCCATGCAGAACATGCAGGCAAGGTAAAAAACAAGTTTTTGCATAATAAAATTATTAAAGATTAATGTATAATGAGTCCATTACTATTCTCCTTGTATTCTTGCTTTTACACGTATTATTTCTATATTATTTGAAGCGGTTGAATTTATGAAAATTGCTTTATTAAATGCGCCTAATTTATTGGTCGGATCAATATCAATCCGTGCCTTAGCCGTTTTATGAGGGAGAACTATATTGGTAAACGTAAATTTCATACAACTACAAGAAACATCTGCTTTTCCTATACTAATCGGTTTATCCCCTTCATTTTTTAAGGTGATGTATCTTGTATATATTTTGGAACTATTATTTTTTATATTCCCAAAGTCAATCGTTTTAGGTTCAATGGTTAGTTTGGATGTGTTTTGCTCGATAGATTTATCTTTTTTAGGAGATACCGTACCTTTTTGCTTGTCAGAGCAACACGCAAATACAAGGCTCAAGGAAACAAATAGTACAATTTTGAGTATTTTTACAATCATAGATAATTACTTTTTCGCAAAGTTAGTAGACATATGTAAACACCCAAAGAAAACATCGTTAAAAAAACTTAACGACAACAACATCCAATAAAAGTTGCAAGTGGCAGGTCCACGGAGAATACTATCATATCACAACAATAATTGCGATCAATCCTAAAAACAAATATTGATATCCCCCCAAAAAATATCGCGAATGGCGAGTCTGTAGGGTAGGGCGTTCAAAATCGATCGAATTTTGGTTCCTAATTTTGAGGGAAATTTACATGCCAAGACCAGGAAGGTAGGGTGTTCAAAATTTGGAAAAAAGCAGTCGTAGTTTTTCTGAATTTTGAACACCCGCCTTCCTGGGCATTAATTACCGGATTCCTTCTTTTCTACTCTACGACACCACACCATCCGCCGTTGCGGACAAGTCGGAGCGTGAGCGTAGAAGTGTTGGTGACGGTGGTCTCACGCTGGCGGTACTCCATGGCCTGACGATCGGAGTTGGGACCGTCCTCAAAGTAGGTCAGATGATGGGTGCCGGCACCGAGGAAGTCAAACGGCAGGGTGAGTGTCTGGCTGTTCTCGCCAGTGATAGCACCGATAAACCATTTTTGTCCTTTGCGCTTGGCCACAAGGATATATTCGCCCGACTTGGCGGCGAGAATGCGTGTCTCGTCCCAGGTCACAGGGACAGACGTGATGAACTTCGTACAGGGTTCTTCGGCATAGTAGCGTGTAGGGCTGTCGCTGAGCATCTGTATGCCGCTCTCGAACACGACATAGGTAGCCATGTGATAGGAGCGGGTGCCGCCCGTCATAGGATTGGGATCGGTACTGCACACATGCTCGGGTTGGGCACTGATCATCGCACCGGGGGTGAAGTCCATCGCACCGACCGCGTTGCGGATGAAGGGCAGGAACATGGAGTTGGCGGGCGTGCAGTCCTCGTTCTGCTCCAATCCACGCACTCCCTCATAAGAGAGCAGATTGGGGTAGCGACGTTCCAGACCCGACGGTTTGTAGGCACCGTGGAAGTCGACAAGAATATGATGTTGGGCGGCAGCCTTGACGGTACGCTCATAGAAGTTGACCATCCACTGGTCCTGACGGTCCATGAAGTCGATCTTCACGCCAGCCACGCCCCATTCCTCGTACTTGGCGAAGAGGTCGGGATAATTGTCCACCGTCAGCCAAGGCAGCCACAATATGACGCCCACGTTCTTGCTCTTGCCGTAGCGGATGATTTCGGGCAGGTCGATGTCGGCTATGGTCTCGTAGGGTTCACGGGTGGTCTTGGCCCATCCCTCATCGAGGATGATATAAGACACGCCATACTTGGAGGCGAAGTCGATATAGTATTTATAGGTGGCGGTATTGATGCCGGCACGGAAGTCCACATTCCATATCATCTTGTGGTTCCACCAGTCCCAGCTGGTCTGTCCGGGACGGATCCAGGACGGATCGGCAATCTCGCAGGGAGAGGCGAGCACATAGGTGAGGTTGTTGAGCGGTATCTCCTTGTCTTCGCGCGAGATCATGAAGTAGCGCCAGGGGAAGGAACGCGAACCTGAGGTACGGGCAATATACTTCGGGGTCTTGGTGAACGTCACTGCACGGTCGCCGTCGGGGATGGTCTCAAGCGGACTGTGCGGAAAGAGGGCTTTCATGCCGTTGCTGCCCGTGCCGTTGAGGAACATGCCGGGGTAGTCGCGGAGATCGGATTCCGAAACGAGTATCTTGTAGTTGCGGTCGGTGTTGACGAGTATCGGAAGATAGGTCATGGTGTCGGCCTCGCAGTAGGTCGCGGTCTTGACGCGACGGAAGGGATTCTCGCAACTGGTACGGAAACTGTCGGCCCAGGAGATGTCGGCCGTGTAGTTGCCGGGGAAATGGATATCAAACAGCTCGTCGTCTATCGTCACCGTACCTTTCTTCTTGGTAATGAAACGATAGGCCACGCCATTGTCATAGGCACGGAACTCAACGGAAAAACCGTCGTAGGCCAAGGTCATGGCATTGCAGTGGTTGCGTACCTCTGCACTTTTCAGCGGTACGACGGGATGGAGGGTCTCATTGATGGTGGTGCGCTTCACGTTCTTGAGTTTGGGAGAAGCGCCGAGGGTCTTGCCATCCATGGTAAGGGCGAGACGACAGTCGGTGAGGACATCGTAGTTGTCTATACTTACGGCGTAAGAGATGTTCTTCGCGGTGGTCACCTTGACGGCGACTTTTCCGTCGGGCGACTGCAGGGTGGTGACGGTCTGGGCCTTGAGCGTAAGGGCAGACCAACCGATTGCGATCAAAAGGAGGAGTTTTTTCATGTTCGGTCTTTGGATTTAGGTGTATTGCTATAGGCGTGTTCTATAAATTCCACGCATTTTTAAATTTATTATATTTAGACAGGTTGCTCTTTGTGGCTTTTTGTTTTTATCCGGCACCTTTC